>CABYYE010000011.1 GCA_902523095.1 uncultured Pelagibacteraceae bacterium
AGGAAAGTAAATTAAAAATTATTTATCAAAACAAATCACCTGAACAAATGAAAAGTGAGGAGAAATTTGATGTTGTGCTAAATCTTGAGGTTGTTGAGCATGTTGATAATTTGGACCTTTATTTAAAGTCTTGTCATAAACTGTTAAAAAAGAATGGATTGATGTTTACAGCTACCATTAATAGAACTATGATTTCTTATCTAAAAGCAATAGTTGGTGCTGAATATATTTTAAGGTGGTTACCAATTGGTACTCATGATTGGAATAAATTTATCAAACCAGAGGAACTTCAAAATAAACTTTCAGATTTAAATTTTTCTACTAATGATGTGAAGGGTTTGTCATTTAATCCTATCCTTAAGAAATGGAAAAGATCAACTGACCTATCAGTAAATTATATAATTTGTAGCTTAAAAAATTAATTGTCTTTTCTAATCCACGGAACGCTAATTAAATCAATGCCTTCATCTAACAACTCCTCACGTTCTTTAACAGTAGTTGTTCCATAAATGCTCTTTTTTGAATTTTTATCATAGTAAACTTCTCGAACTTTTTCACTTAATTTATCTCCAACATAGTCAAAATTTTTTTCTATAAATTCTCTTAGTTTCAATAAATCTTTTTTTTTATTTGATAAATCTTTTTCAAGAAATTTTACGTTATTCAATTTTGGTTTTGAACCGGATACCATTGGAGACATTATTGATTTTTGGATTTTTTTTGATGAGCAATAAATGCATTCAAGTAATTTTTTTTTTTCTAATTTCTCAAATTCATTAGAATCTGAAAACCAACTTTCAAATTCGTGATCTTTTTCACATTTTAAGTTGTATTTTATCATAAATTTTTTTTAGTTTCTGTAATCAGCGTTAATATCGATATAATCATGAGTGAAATCACAAGTATAACATTCGAACGCGTCGTTCCCTAATTTTAAATTGACCTCAATTTCAATCGAATCCCATTTCATGTATTCTTTTAGCTTCTCTTCATTATACGAATCGGATATTTTACCGTTTTCAGCAACAGTTAAATTTCCTATTTTAATTTTTAATTTTTTAGGATCGATAGCTTCACCTGATTTTCCGATTCCCATAATTATTCTACCCCAATTAGGGTCTTCGCCTGCTACTGCCGTTTTTACTAATGGAGAATTAGCTATTGAAAAAGCAATATTCTTTGCGCTACTTAATGATTTAGCATTAATTATTTTTACAGTTAAAAATTTTTTAGCACCTTCTCCGTCGACCACAACTTGCTGCGCTAAATTTAAACATAATTTTTTTAAAGATAGTTCAAACTTTTGTAAGATTTTATCGTTTAAGGAAAGATTCTGACCAAGCTTTATATTTCTTGTGGAAAATATGGAAACCATATCGTTAGTTGATTGATCGCTATCAACTGTAATTGCATTGAAGGAGTTTGCTATCGATCTCTTTAAAAGTGTTTTTAACAAATTAGAATTTATATCAGCGTTAGTAAAAATAAATGATAGCATTGTAGCCAAATTAGGAGCAATCATACCTGACCCCTTGGCAATCCCACATATTTTTACCAGCTCATCACCGACTATAAATTCTTCATAAGCTAATTTAGGTTTTGTATCAGTTGTCATAATACCTGATGCGACTTTAAGCCAATACATTTTGTTGTGTTCACTTTTTAATTTTTCTACTAAATTAGGAAGTGCATCTTTAATTTTGTCGATTGGAAATTGTTCTCCTATTACTCCAGTAGAAGCAAATATTAAATCCTTAATTTTTACAGTTTCAAAAGTTCCTTTTTCAGATTTTGACTCTCTTAAAGTTAATAGTCTTGATAAATTTTTTGCTAAAATATCTAAGCTTTCTTTTCCTTGTCTGCCGGTGAAAGTGTTGGCATTTTTTGTATTTACTAATAAACCTTTTATTGATTTTTTGTGTGAGTTATTGTTCCAAACAATTGACTCTGAAGTAATGCTATTATTTGTAGTCACAGTTGCATAATTAGCTCCGTCCTTGAAATAAAAAAAAGACAGATCATCTCTACCGTTATTATATAAATCAGCTGACACAGAAGACATTTCAAGACCTTCCAGCTGTTTTAAGTTTTGAAACTCCCCCATTTTTGACATTTTCTTTTTCTCATTGAGGAAATTTTTTATATTTATCGTCATAATTACTATTTAATTTAGATTATAAATACATATATAGAAGTATAATGAATATATTTTCAAGAACTTTTAATAAAATTTTTAAAAGCTCTAATCAACAAGAATTAGATAAACTCAAAAATCTAATATCAGCCATAAATAGCAAGGAAGAAACAATAAAAACTCTATCTGATGGTGATTTTAAAGAGAGAACATTAAACCTAAAACGAGCAATTAAAGAGGGAAAATCTTTAGATGATACTATTCCAGAGAGTTTTGCTTTAGTAAGAGAGGCAGCAAAAAGGACTCTTGGGGAAAGACATTATGATGTTCAATTAGCGGGAGGGATTATTTTACACCAAGGTAAAATTGCTGAAATGAAAACAGGCGAAGGGAAAACTTTGGTGTCTACTCTTCCAGCTTATTTAAACTCTCTAACAAATAATGGGGTGCATATCGTTACAGTAAATGATTACTTGGCAAAAAGAGATTCTGTCTGGATGGGTAAAGTTTTTAATTTTTTAGGTATTTCAACTGGCTGTATAACTAATGAGTTAAGTGATATTGAAAGAAAAAAAAATTATAACTGTAATATTACCTACGCAACCAACAATGAACTTGGTTTTGATTATTTAAGAGATAATATGAAATACGATATTCACGAAATGGTTCAAAGAGGTCATTCATATTGCATAGTTGATGAAGTTGATAGTATCTTAATTGACGAGTCTCGAACTCCTCTTGTTATTTCAGGAAAGTTAGAAGATAAAACTAATCTTTATTCAATATCGAATGAATTTATAAAGTTTTTAAGCAATAGTGACTTCGAAGTTGATGAAAAAAATAAAAATGCAATTTTAACTGATAAAGGAATAGATAAAATCGAAAAATTAGCGATTAAACAAAGAATACTTAAAAATAATAATTTTTATGATCCAGAAAATTTAAGTTTAGTCCATCATGTAAATCAGGCGCTTAAGGCTAATTTACTTTTTAAAAGAGATATTGATTACATTATTAAAGAACAAAAAGTGCAAATTATAGATGAATTTACAGGAAGAGTTTTAGATGGAAGAAGATTTTCTGATGGTCTTCATCAGGCACTAGAGGCAAAAGAAAACGTTAAAATTGAGGAAGAAAATCAAACGTTAGCATCTATAACATATCAAAATTATTTTAGACTTTACACAAAGCTATCAGGAATGACTGGGACTGCTATCACAGAGTCAGAAGAATTTTACGACATATATAAATTAAATGTTGTTTCAATACCAACGAATAAAAATATGCAAAGAAATGATTTTAATGATCAGATATTTAGAACTGAAAAAGAAAAATATAACGCAATTACAAAAAAAATAATTGAATGTAATAAAAGTGGTCAACCAGTTTTAGTTGGAACAACTAGTATTGAAAAATCAGAGAAAATTTCATCTATTTTAAATCAGAAAAAAATTAAACATAATGTTCTTAATGCTAAAAAACACGAGAAAGAGGCAAAAATAATTGCTGAGGCTGGAAAAATAAATGGAGTTACTATTGCAACTAATATGGCTGGTCGTGGAACTGATATTAAATTAGGGGGAAATAAAGATTTCATAGAAGAAGGAAAAAGATTAGACCCAGAACAAATTAAAAAAGATGAGATAAAAGTAAAAGAACTTGGTGGTCTTTGCATTGTTGGCACAGAAAGACATGAGAGTCGAAGAATTGATAATCAACTAAGAGGTAGAGCTGGCAGGCAAGGTGATCCGGGTAGTTCAATATTTTTTATAAGTCTTCAAGATGAACTAATGAGGATATTTGGAGGTGGTTCAATTGATGGAATGCTGAAAAAACTGGGATTGAAAGAAAATGAGTCAATTGATCATCCATGGATTAATAAAGCTATGGAGAGAGCACAAAAGAAAGTTGAGACTAGAAATTTTGATATACGAAAAAATTTAATTAAATTTGACGATGTAATGAATGATCAAAGACAAGTCATATTTTCTCAAAGGTTAAAAATATTAAAAAACAAAAATATTGAGGAAATATCAAATGACTTCTTAAGTGAAGTTATTGATAATTTAAATATTTCAAGAAATAATTATAAAAAAAATCAAGATAATAAAAGTTATCTAGCATCAATAAAAAATATTACTGGAAACACTTTAGATGATGAAAAAATATTAAAGTTGACTGATTTAAGTAAAGAACAATTTTCTACAGAGATTCAAAATTTATACTTATCTAAAAAGAAAGGTAGAGTTGATATTATCGGTAACGAAGAAAATGATAATTTAGAAAAAAGAATATTTCTGCAAATAATTGATTTTACTTGGAGATCTCATCTGCAATATTTAGAACAACTCAGACAAGTAATAGGTTTAAGATCTTATGGCCAAAAAGATCCACTTTCTGAGTTTAAAAAAGAGGCATTTACACTTTTTGAAGGATTATTAGAAAAAATAAAGAATGATCTTATAAAATTTTTATTAAATCTTAATATTGTTGTTTCAAATGAACAAGAAAATGAAAAGGTTGAAAATAAAGATCTTTTAGAAGTAAAAAAAATTGGAAGAAATGAAAAATGTCCATGTGGATCTGAAAAAAAATACAAACATTGCTGTGGTAAAATCTAATTAAAAAAACGGGTTGTAAGCCCATTGTAACAAAGCCTGCCTCTGTCTTTTTCTGCAACTAAAATCTCCTTCTTCACAATTTTTTTTTACAGCTGGCCTATGTCTATCACCGAATGCTTTCCATCTTTTAATTTGAATTTGATCAATAGTGGGTATTCTACGACCATTTTTAAATCTACAATACCATTGGAACCAACCTAAAGGGTCATCCTTAAAAATCCAGCCTTTGTCAACCCACTCTTTCCGAGTCAGTCCAGATACAATTTTAAAATAGTTTATGTTTACGTCAAAATTTTTACTAATTTTAGCTTTTGCAAACCATGATTTAGGAAATTCCTTGATACTACCATCAACAAAATAAGCGCCACCAAACACACCGAGCTCTAACATTCGTTTTGGGGTTAATTGTGGTTTAAATAATTTATAAAAATCATTTTGACCCATCTTTAAATTATCTTTCCTAGTAAGATTATTTTTTTACTTCTCTAGTATTTGAGTTGAAAGATTCTGTAAAAGGAACTGGAACCACTATAGCATTTACAGGTTTATTGGAATATTTTTTTGGTAAATGAACTTTATATTTTTTCCCGTAATTTCCAATTGGAAAACCATTATCACTCAATTTTCCATCATAAGGAACGTAACCCATTGCTATATTAGTTTTTTTTTCAGGATGGTACCAAGGTGACGTGATGTAGCCAACTGGCTTTCCACCGCTAGCATTTGAAATTAAATAAAAATCATTAGCGTAGTCCTCAATAGGTTTTCCACCAAGTTCTAAACCGACTAATTGTAATTTATATGGTTTTTCTCCATTTTTAATTTGTTGTTTCATTTTCTCTAAAGCTTTTTTGCCGACATAATCTGTTTTTTTATTCCACTCACCTTTTCCTGAAAGAGAGACTTGATAACCTAGATTACACTGAAAGGGATTATGTTCATGATCCATATCTTGCCCCCAAGAAAGTATTCCTGCTTGAATTCTCCTATGGTGTGCGGGCGCTATGACCATTAGTTTATATTTTTTTCCAGCCTTAAGAACAGCGTTCCACATATCTTCTGCATACAAAGTTGCATTTCTTAGATAAATTTCGTAACCAGCTTCACCAGAAAAACCAGACTGAGAAATTACACAATTTCGACCACCAACTTTTGCTTCGGCCAAACCATAAAATGGGATTTTATCAAGATCAACTTGATCACCAATTAAATCATTCATCAAAGCTTTTGATTTAGGCCCTTGTATTTGTACAGGACATGCATCAATTTCATCAATTTCTACATTAAAGCGTTTATCAGCATTAACTCCTTGCAAATATAGACCAATATCAGAGTCAGATAGGCTAAACCAAAATTCATCATGAGATATTCTTAAAAGAACTGGGTCATTTAAAACTCCTCCTTTATAATTACATAAAATTACGTAACGGCCTCTCATCGGTGAAATTTTTGTAGCGTCTCTTGTTATTACATAATCAGTAAATTTTTCAGCGTCAGGTCCTTTCACTCTAATTTGTCTTTCTACTGCTACATTCCACATTGTTACATGATTTTTAATTGCATGATACTCAACCATTGCTCCACCTTTTTCAGGACGTACATAACCTCTTGGATGATATATTCTATTATAAACTGTAGCTCTCCAACAACCTGCTTTCATAGATAAATGCCAATAGGGTGACTTTCTTACTCTTGTTGAAATTAACAATTCTACTTTTGTCGGTCCACTTTGTCTTAAATTATAAGGTACTTGTCTATCAGATTGATCTACTGATGTTTCGTGTTTCACTTTGGTGTAATCAACTTTTTCCTGTTTAAACTTTAAAAGTTTAAATTTTTTATTTTTATTTATTTTTTTTATTTTTTTAGGCATAATTATTTTCTTCCAACCATTTGTTTGTTTCCTTAAGACCTCCAAAAGTATAAATATGAAAATTGTTAGTAGATAATTTTAAATTTTCAATTAATTCATTTGGGTCTCTTGGTTTAAATAAATCTACTGCTTTAGTGGCGTTCGATTTCAAAAAATTTAAGGAATTTTTTGCACCAACAATACTAGCAAACTTTAATAGGCTGCTAATTTTTAAAGGCCCAGTAATTCCCACATGTACTGGAAGTGATTGTTTTGAGATAAATTTAGAAATCAACTCATGATCCAATAACCACTGCGTAACTATATAATCTGCAAAAGGTGCTTTATCTTTCATAGCTTTTTTTAATTCTGATTCTGATATATCAGGGGATCCATCAGGATGTCCAGCAATTCCTATTTTCATACCCTTAAATAATCCAGTTTCTAAAATTTGCAACGAGCAGTGGTAATCACCAATAGGTTCAGCGCTGCCGCCGATTACTAAAGCTTGTTTAACTCCAAAATCTTTACACATTGTTACGTAATCTTTTAATTGATTTAAGTTTTTAATTGATCGAGCTGGAAAGTGAGGGATCGGATTATATCCTGATTCAACCAACTCTTTAGCTTTGGTAGCCACTTCTCTGTAATCATTGCCTGGAAGCATTGTAATATAAACATCCTTTAACTTAGGCAGGACAGACAAATCAGTTTTCATTGTAATTTCTAAAGAAAAATTCATCTAATTCGGGATATATCAATGAAATATGGGAGGTGTCTACAATAATAATGGTGGTGGCCTTGGTAAGAATCGCACTTACGACACATACCTTTTCAGGGTACTGCTCTACTACTGAGCTACAAGGCCTAAAATCTAAAAGTAATTCTACCTTTAGTTAAATCATATGGCGTCATCTCAACCATTACGTTATCGCCAGCTAAAACTCTTATTCTATTCTTCCTAAGTTTTCCAGCTGTGTGAGCTAATATTTCATGGTTATTCTCAAGTTTAACTCTGAACATTGCGTTAGGAAGCAATTCCGTAACTTTTCCTTTAAATTCTAGAGTTTCTTGTTTAGCCAATTATTATTCCTTTTTTAATCTCACTTTTATTGATCTAGCATGACCTTCTAAATTCTCATGCTGAGCTAGATTTATAACTGAAGAACCTAATCTTTCAATACCTCTTTTAGTAATTTTTATTAGTGAATGACGCTTTAAAAAATCGCTTACACTAAGGCCTGATGAGAATTTAGCTGATCCTGAGGTCGGTAAAACATGGTTGGGACCAGCCAAGTAGTCTCCCATTGCTTCAGGAGAATATTTACCTAAGAAAATCGAACCAGCGTTTTTGATTCCAGTCAATATACTTTTGAAATTTTTGACATCGATTTGTAAATGCTCTGGTGCTATTTCATTTACTACACTTTGTATTCTCTTTTTATCTTTAATATATATACAAAGTCCATACTTCTTTAAACTTTTTGAAGCAATCTTAGATCTAGGTAAATCTTTAATTTGTTTTTTTAATAAAATATTAGTTCTTTTAATTAAATCGATACTATTAGAAATTAGTATTGATTGAGAGAAAATATCATGCTCTGCTTGTGCTATTAAATCTGCAGCTATCCATTCAGGGTTAGCATTTTTATCTGCAACAATAGTGACTTCAGAGGGTCCGGCTACCATGTCAATGCCAACATCGCCGAAAACTTCTTTTTTTGCTATAGCCACATAGGAATTGCCTGGGCCAACAATCTTATTAACCTTTTCAAAAGATTTTGTTCCATAAGCAAAAGCTGCGATGGAATGTGCTCCTCCGATTTTATAAATATTTTTAACTCCACATTTTTTTGCTGCGTAAATAATTGCAGGGTTAACATTATTTCCAAGAGCCGGAGTTGTCATATAAATATTTTTAACTCCAGCCACTATTGCTGGGATACAATTCATTAAAACTGTGCTTGGATAACTAGCTGTTCCTCCAGGTACGTAAATACCAACATTTTCAATTGGAGAATATTTGTAAGAAAAATTATTTTTAAACTTATCTTTAATACTGAAAGAAACATTTTTTTGTTTTTCATGGAATCGTTTAATTCTATCGTAAGCCAAGTCAATTATTTTTTTTAATTTAATATCTGTTTTATTTGAAATCTTTTTTATTTCTTTTTTAGTAAATTTTAATTTTGTTTGATTATTAGTAATATTTGAAAATTTTTTTTCATATTTTAATAATTGTCTATCACCGCCTTTTTTTATATTATTGATTATCGACTTTACTTTGTTAGAAATATTACTTTGAGAAAACTTTCTTCTTGCCAAAATAAGTTTTAGCTTATTTTCAAAATTTTGTTGATTGCCATTAAGATACTTTAACATTATAAAACCTTGTGCTTTGGTTTATTCTTAGTGTCCCAAGGCTCTCCTTGGTCATCTAAAGAAGCTTCAATTACCTCTGCTACAATTCTTATTGCAGAGTCACCAGAAAAAATTAATTTCATTTCATAGTTATTATCAGGCATTAATTTAGTTTCAATAGCTAGAAAGTCTAAAAATTTATCTTTTGTTTTCTGGCTTATATTTTTTGAATTAACTTCAATGACGTTGTCAAATTTTAGCACAGTTCTAATCCTTTTATTTTTTCTAAATACGCCTTTTTCTACATCTTCCCACATAAATCTATTGAGCTGCATTAAAAATATCTTGTTTTTTTTTAAATTCGCAATATCGGAAGTGCTAACAATTGAGTCTTGAAGATGGGCTGAAATTATTCTTAGATCTTCTTCAGTTCTGGCTATAAGTTTTAAATTTTTGGCTTTCACTTTAAACTCTTTTAATATTAGCGTTACAGTTTTTCAATTTTTTTTCTAGTAATTCGTACCCTCTATCCAAATGGTATATTCTATTAATAATAGTTTTTTTGTTTGCGACCAGTCCTGCCAATACTAAACTCACAGATGCTCTTAAATCAGTAGCCATCACCTCGGCTCCATTTAATTTTGAAGGGCCTTTTACTATTGCAACTTTATTTTTAATTTCAATATTTGCCCCCATTCTATTTAATTCAGAAACATGCATGAACCTATTTTCAAATATATTTTCTTGTATTTTTGAAATTCCATTAGCTTTTGTCATAAGAACCATTAATTGAGCCTGCAAATCTGTTGGAAAGCCTGGATAAGGTTTCGTGGCTATATTAATTTTTTTTATATTATTACTTTTTGAAATTGTAATAGAATTTTTTTGTATTTTTAATTTAACACCCATTTTTTTTAATATATCTAATTCACTTTTTATAATTTTAGATTGAATTTTATTTATCTTAATTTTTTTTCCTACTAAAGCGGCAGCAATCAAATAAGTCCCGAGCTCAATTCTATCAAAAATAACATTATGCTTAATTTCTTCCTTTACCTTTTCACACCCTTTTATAAAAATACTCCTGTTATTCATCTTAATATTACCACCCAATTTATTTAAAAATGAGATAAGATCTTTAATCTCCGGCTCAGTCGCAGAATTTTTTAAAATTGTATTTCCTTTTGCATGAAAAGCCGCCAAGATAGCATTTTCTGTTGCCCCAACCGAAATATTAGGAAAGGTAATTTTAGACCCTATCAATCCTTTTTTTGCCTCAGCTATTATATAGCCATTCTTAATTTTAATCTTAGCTCCAAGTTTTTTTAAAGCAAATAGATGTAAATCAACAGGTCTTGTACCAATTGCACAGCCCCCTGGTAATGAAATTTTGGCTTTTCTAAATTTTGCTAAAATTGGACCTAATACCAAAACTCCAGCTCTCATTGTTTTAACTAATTTATAAGGGGCTAAAGTTTTTATTTTATTATTTTTATTTTTAATTCTAATTGTGCCTTTATTTTTTGAGATAACTATTTTCATACCAATAAATTTTAAAAGTTTTACCATTGTAAAAATATCTTGAACGAAGGGGATATTTTTTAAAGTTACATTTTTACATAAAATCGAAGCTGCCAAAATTGGTAGTGTTGCATTTTTTGATCCTGAAATTGAAATATTTCCAGCGATTTCTTTCTTGCCTTTAATAATTAATTTTTGCATTTAAGGTATTAGATTTTAGGGAGAGTTACGCCTTTTTGTTTCATATACTTACCTTTTCTTTTAGCATAAGTTACCTTTGGTTTTTCATTTCCTTTGATAAATACAAACTGTGCAACACCTTCATTAGCATAAATTTTAGCTGGTAGAGGTGTAGTGTTAGAAAATTCTAGAGTTACATTGCCTTCCCATCCAGGCTCTAACGGTGTTACATTTACGATAATTCCACATCTGGCATAAGTAGATTTTCCTAAACAAATAACAAGAACATTTTCAGGTATCTTAAAATATTCAACGGTTCTAGCTAATGCAAAAGAGTTAGGGGGTATTATACATTCTTTACCGATTTTCGTTACAAAGCTTTCTTTTTTAAATACTTTTGGATCAACAATACCAGAATTTACATTAGTAAATATTTTAAACTCATTAGAAACTCTTGCATCATATCCATAAGAAGATAGTCCGAATGAAATTTTACCCTTTCTTACCTGCTTATTTACAAATGGTTTGATCATTCCTTTTTGTGCAGCTTTTTTAATCCACTTATCTGATAAAACTGTCATAATCTTTTTTTATTTTAGTTTTAAATTTTTTTCTTTTTTTTAAATTTCTTTTTAATGATTTTTCTCGATTTTTAAATAATAAATCTTTTTTAACAAAAGATTTCATTTAATAATTAATCTTTGTCTGGATTGGTTAAATCCTCTAATGTGATGGGACGGTCAATATCATGCATTTGTTTTTGTTCCAAAGACTTAGGATTGTTATTTGACCTTTTTGCTCTTCTTTGTTCAATTCTTGCTTTACGCTTAGCCTCTTTTTTCATAGCTTTGTCACCACGCGTAGATTTATAATCATAGTGAATTCCCATATTAAGCGCTCCTTCATTAGACCTTATGTTTACTTCTTGTGCTCGTTTTATGCAAGTATCTTGATCGCTTAATTTTAATAATTATAAACAATAAGGACAAAATTACGGCAACTATTACGTCTAGTATAGGCGTTGCATCTGGAAAACCATAATTCCATAATATTACCAAAATTAACCAAATTAACCAATTAAGTTTTTCAAACATGAGTTTAGTTATCCTTTTTTAAGCTTTATCAAATATTTTTTTTTTAATTATCATTGATATAAATAGAATAATAATAAATAAAATTATTGGTAAATATATGTCCTTAGTCAAAATCAAACTTAAGAAGCTAAAATTATCCGATTGTTTAATATAATTATTTAATCCTGATCCAATACTGTTCCAAATAAAAAAAATTGGTATAAATCCTAAGAAACTCGCAAAAAAATAGTTTGAATATTTTATATTAAATATAGTGGGTAGAATATTTTGAATTCCAAAAGGAATACCTAAACCACCAGCTAATCTAAATGCAAAAAAATAATAAAATTCATTTTTTTGAAATAAGTTTATATATTTATAAAAATTTTTATTTAATGTTTTAAAAATTATTTCTTGGAAGAAAAAATTTGAAATTACATATAAGCTCAATGCTCCTACTGAAATTGACATTACTGAAATAGAGGTTCCAATCCATTTTCCAAATAAAATGCCTGAAATCAATAACAATGGAGTCCCAAAACCTAGAAGAGAAATCCAAACTATCGAAAATATAAAAAATAAGAACAGATTAAGATAAAAATTTTTTCCTATAGTCCCTTCAATAATGCTTTGTAATTCCTTATAGTAAGTAAAATCATTTAACCTGCTTATTTCGACCAATGAAAATATTAAATATAAGAAAATTGTTAAGATTATTAGGTATGAAATACCAAAAAATAATTTAAGTCCTTTACTCATATTTTACCTGTACAATAGACAACAATTAAAATATATACCTTTAAATATTTATGAAAAGAACATATCAACCTAGTAATTTGGTGAGAAAAAGAAGGCACGGCTTTAGGTCTAGGATGGCAACTAAGGCTGGTAGACAGCTTATTTCAAGAAGAAGAGCTAAAGGTCGTAAAACGGTATCAACATAGATTAATGGTTAAGCTTGAAAGTTTAAAAAAAAGCAACCAATTTAAAAAAGTTCTTAAAGAAAAAAAAGTTCACTCAAAGTATTTTTCAATTTTTGCAGCTAAAAATTTTATAAAGACCAGTTTAGGAAGAAATTTAATAATAAGTTTTGTGATGAAAAAAAAAATTGGAAATGCAGTCAAAAGAAACAGAATTAGAAGAAAATTAAAAGCTATTGTCCAAAAATTATTAAAAAAAAGAGGTGCAATTAATAGAGATTATACTTATATAGTTTTTGGAAATTCAAAAACATATTTTGAAAAAGAAACTATACTTATGTCAGAAATGATAAATTGTTTTAAAAAAATTAAATAGAATAAATGTCTAAATTACTAATTTTCATAATAAAGATATATCAGTATTTCTTGTCTCCAATTTTGGGAAATAGATGTAGATTTTTACCAACATGCTCTGAATATTTTATTGAGTCTTTAAATAAATTTGGATTGGTGAAAGGTGTTATGTTTGGAATAAAAAGAATATTAAGATGTCATCCGTTTAAAAAATTAGGTGGCAGTAGCGGAATAGATTTTGTTCCAGAATCAAAAAACAAAAGGTAAAAAAATGGATAACAAAAATGTCTTTGTAGCTATTGCTTTATCAATGTCTGTACTTCTGTTTTGGGCAGCATTCTTTGAAGAACCAAGACCTAAAGAAAAAATAAGTGTTCAAAAAGAATTAAAGAAAAAATCCGATAATGTTATTACCCCAAACATAAAAAACACATTAGGTTTAAGTTTAATTTCTAGAGAAGACTCATTAAAAAACTCAAAAAGGATTATAATTGAAAATGAGAATATCGTTGGTTCTTTAAATTTAGAAGGAGGAATCATTGATGACGTCTCATTTAAAAAACATAAAAGTGATTTGGTTAATAATCAAAATGTAGAATTTTTAAATCCAGAAAATACGATTGATGGTTTTTTTGTAGAAACTGGTTGGACAAGTATAAACAATAAAATTAAAGTACCTAATAATAAAACTGAATGGAAAGTAAAAGGAAATAACACTCTAATATCAAATCAACCTTTGATTTTAGAGTGGAACAATGGGAACGGAATATTATTTACAAAAAAAATAGAATTAGATAACAAATATTTGTTTAAGATTACACAACAAGTTAAAAATAATACAAAAAATGTAATTGAATTATATCCTTACGCACAAATTACTAGAAATAAAATTCCAGACGATATTCAAAATTTTTATATTTCACATGAAGGCTTTATAGGAGTTTTTGATGAAGAACTAAAAGAAGACGATTACGACGATATTAAAGAAAATAAAATTGTAAGAGAAGCTACCGAAGGATGGCTAGGAATTACAGACAAATATTGGATGACAGCAGTAGTACCTAAGAGTGGTGAGAATTTTAAATCTACTTTTTTATATAAAGATGCGTATAAAGCAAATTATATTCTGAATAATCCAACTGT
Organism: uncultured Pelagibacteraceae bacterium; assembly: GCA_902523095.1. Classification (GTDB taxonomy): domain Bacteria; phylum Pseudomonadota; class Alphaproteobacteria; order Pelagibacterales; family Pelagibacteraceae; genus Pelagilacustribacter. Next base: position 14,160 of record CABYYE010000011.1, read on the forward strand.
AATAAATCCCTCCTCTGTAAATTCAAACGATGTTAGATTATTTGTAGCAGCTAAAGAAGTTGAGACAATAGATTCATATGCTGCAGATCAAAATATCAGTAAATTTGATTTAGTAATTGATTGGGGGTGGTTTTATTTTTTCACAAAACCGTTATTCTTTATTATTGACTATCTATTTAAATATTCTGGGAACTTTGGAATAGCAATAGTCATTATAACTATAGGAATTAGACTAATTTTCTTTCCACTTGCTAATTATTCATTCAGATCGATGGCTAAGATGAAAGCTGTACAGCCAGAAATGATGAGATTAAAGGAGTTACACAAAGAAGATAAAGTAAAATTACAGCAAGAAATGATGTCACTTTATAGAAAAGAAAAAATTAATCCAGCTTCAGGTTGTTTGCCAGTATTAATACAAATTCCTTTTTTCTTTGCGATTTATAAAATGTTATTTATTTCACTAGAGATGAGACATCAGCCTTTTTTTGGTTGGATAAAAGATTTATCAGATAAAGACCCTACTTCAATATTTAATTTATTTGGTTTAATTCCTTGGGATCCTCCAAGCTTTTTAATCATAGGAATATGGCCTATTTTGATGGGAGCCTCTATGTGGGTTCAACAAAAATTAAATCCTGCACCTGCGGACCCTATTCAAGCGAAGATTTTTGCTTTTTTTCCTCTTTTTTTAACAATCATTTTAGCTTCTTTTCCCTCAGGCTTGGTAGTTTACTGGACAATCAACAACATACTGACAATTGCTCAACAGTGGGTAATAATGAAACAAACTAAAGTCAAAACTAATTAAATGTCAAAACAAATTTCTTTAGACAATCTAAAAAAATTTTGGCCTGAAAAAGCACCTGATATAAACATCGTCCAAAAATATATATCAAAATATGAAAAAGAAAAGATTGTTATAAAGTATGGAGGGAATGTGCTTATTGACAGAAAAGTGTTTAATAATTTTATTTCCGATATAGATTTACTTAATAAATTAGGTCTTTCTATAATTGTAGTACATGGAGGCGGTCCAAGAATTAAAAGAGAATTAGATAAAAAAAAAATTGTTTCAAAGTTTATAAATGGTTTAAGAGTAACTGATAAAAATATAATAGATACTGTTGAAGAAGTATTAATAGATTTTAATAAAGATATAGTAAACTCTCTAAAAAAATTAGGTTCTGAAGCAATCTCATTTCATACAAAGAGTGATAATATAATTGAAGTTGATCCTGAAAGAGAAGAATTAGGTTTTGTAGGAATTCCTAAAAATATTAAAACAAATTTAATTGAAAATTCATTAAATGAAAATAAAGTTCCAATAATTGCTCCTCTAGGGTTGGATAATAATAATCAAACCTTTAATATTAACGGGGATACTGCCGCAAGTGCTATAGCTAAAAAACTTAAAGCTAGAAGACTTATATTGATGACAAACGTAGAAGGTGTTTATGATGATAAAAAAAATCTGATTTCTGAAATTAAACCTTTTGATATAGATAATTTAATCAAGTGGAAGATAGTTGAAGGAGGAATGATTCCTAAAATAGAAAATTGTGTGGATGCAGTTGAAAATGGAGTTAGAGGAGTTGTCATTCTTGACGGAAGAAAACCTCACTCGGTCCTTCACGAAATATTTTCAGATAAAGGTTCAGGAACACTAATAAGAAAATGAATGATTTAAACAATATTAAGTACTGGTTATTTGACTTAGATAATACTTTGTATGATGGCGCTACTAAAGTTTTTGAGCAAGTTGACAGAAAAATGACAAAATTTATTTCTGAAAAACTAAATGTAAATAAAAAAGAAGCAAGAAAAATTCAAAAAAATTATTTTCAAGAATATAATACCACTTTAAATGGTATGATTAAAAATCATAAAATTGATGCAGATGAATTTTTAGAGTTTGTACATGATGTGGACCTCAATTTTTTAAGTAAAGACAAATTATTAGAAGATCAAATTAGAAAATTAAAAGGAAAAAAAATCATATTTACAAATGGGTCTAGGGCTCATGCTGAAAATGTAACAAAAAGAATTGGTATAGATAAGCTTTTTGACGGAATATTTGATATCAGGGACTCAGACTTCATTCCCAAACCGTCCAAAGAACCTTATAAAAAGTTAGTAGAAAATTACAAAATTGAGCCACAATATTGTATATTCTTTGAAGATATAGCAAGAAATTTAAAACCTGCTCATGAATTAGGAATGAAAACTGTTTGGATAAAGAATAATGAACCTTGGGCAGCAAAATTTTCTGATGCTGAGTTTATTAATTATAAAATTGATAAACTTGCAAACTTTTTAAAGGAGATAAATGAAACACGATGAATTAGAAAAGATTATTAATGAAGCTTTTGAGAATAAACAAAAAGTTTCTGAAAATTCTGATAAGAAAATTTTAGATGCTATTAGTGAAACTATAGAACTTACTGACAAAGGTAATTTAAGAGTTGCAGAAAAAAAAAATGGAAATTGGTCGGTTAATCAATGGGTTAAGAAGGCAATTTTATTAAGTTTTAGAGTAAACAAAATGGTAATGTCAAAAGGACCCTATACTACTTGGTATGATAAAGTTCCTGGTAAATCAGTTAGTTGGAATGAGGATGATTGGAAAAAAGCTGGTTACAGACATGTTCCAAATGGAGTAGTAAGAAAAGGTTCTTTTATTGCAAAGAATGTTGTTTTGATGCCATGTTTTGTAAATCTTGGAGCTTATGTAGATGAAGGAACCATGATTGATACTTGGGCATCAGTTGGTTCATGCGCTCAAGTTGGCAAAAATTGTCATATTTCAGGCGGTGCTGGAATTGGAGGAGTATTGGAACCACTACAAGCTGGACCAGTAATAATAGAAGATAATTGTTTCATTGGAGCACGATCAGAAATTGCAGAAGGAGTTATAGTGGAGATGGGAGCGGTAATCTCTATGGGTGTATATATAGGGGCATCAACAAAAATAGTTGATAGAGACACAGGTAAAATAACTTATGGAAAAGTTCCTGCTTACTCTGTCGTAGTCCCTGGTTCAATGCCAAATAAAAAAAACCCTGATGGTCCGTCATTATACTGTGCAGTAATTGTAAAAAAAGTTGACGAAAAAACTAGAAGTAAAACATCAATTAATGATTTATTAAGAGATTAATGCAAAAATTTAATGAACTTAATTTAGCTAAAGAGCTAATTCGTTTCCCTAGTATTACACCAAAAGATGCTGGTGCTATTAATTTTTTAAGCAAAAGATTAAGATCTTTAGGATTTAATTGTAAGATTTTAGAGTTCAGTGATAAAAACAAGAAGAGCAAATCAATAAAAAATCTTTACGCAAGATTAGGAACGAAAAAGCCTAACTTATGCTACGCGGGTCATACAGACGTTGTTCCTCCCGGAAATATAAAAGATTGGACTGTTAATCCTTTTAGACCAACTGTAAAAAAAAATTATTTAATAGGGAGAGGGGCAAATGATATGAAGAGTTCTATCGCTTGCTTTATTTCAGCTGTTAGTAAATTCTTGAAAAAAAATTCAAAATTTAAAGGCTCTATTAGTTTTTTAATTACTGGTGATGAAGAGGGCTATGCTATTAATGGAACAAAAAAAGTTGTTGAATATTTAAAAAAAGAGAGAGAGAAGATAGACTTTTGTATTGTTGGAGAACCAACAAATCCAAATAAACTTGGAGAAATGATTAAAATTGGCAGAAGAGGAAGTTTAACTGGTAAAATTGAAGTTACAGGAACTCAAGGTCACGTTGCTTACCCTCATTTATTGAATAACCCAATAAACACACTAGTAAAATTATGCAGTAAGTTAAAACAAATAAAATTAGACAATGGAAACAAAATTTTTCAACCTTCAAATTTAGAATTTACAAGTATAGATGCAGATAACAAAGCTCACAATGTTATTCCAGCGAAGGTACGTGCAAATTTTAATGTGAGATATAATAATTATCATACATCAAAATCTTTAAAAAAAATTATTAATTCTAGTGTAAAAAAGATTTGTAAAAAAAATAAATGTACTTTTAAAATTGATTATTTAGAAAATGGTGATTCATTTATAACTAAACCAGAGAAAACAATTCTTATGGCTAGAAAAATAATCAAAAAATTAACAAAAATTAATCCGAAGTTTTCAACTACTGGTGGGACATCTGATGCAAGGTTTATAAGAAAAATTTCTCCCTGTTTAGAATTTGGACTAGTAAATAAAACTATGCATAAAGTTGATGAATGTGTATCTATTAAAGACTTAAAAAAACTTACAGATATTTATAACAGTATTTTAGTAGAGTATTTCAAGTGAAATTATTCAAAATAAAAAAATCCAACATAGATAATAGAGGTTTATATGCTAGTTGCGATATCAAAAAGGGTACCAAAATTATTGAATATAAAGGCAAGATAATAACTAGAAAAAAATCTGAAGAGGATCCAAAATTTGATAATAGTAAAGCAATTTATCTTTTTAATTTAAATAAAAAATATGATTTAGATGGTGATTTTAAATACAACACCGCAAGATTAATTAATCATTCGTGTAATCCTAACTGTGAAGTGGATGGTGTAGGTTTAAAGATTTGGGTTTACGCTATACAGAATATTAAAAAAGGAGATGAGCTTTCCTATGATTATGGATTTAGTTTTGATCAAGATTATAGAGATTACCCTTGTAAATGTGGTGATAAAAATTGTGTTGGATTTATTGTTAGGTCGGAATCTAGGTGGAGAATTAAAAAATCAAAAAATTACAAATCTCATAATAAATGAAAAAGATTTTATTTATTACATCTAGAAACCCATTCTCAGGAAGATATTCTGGAGATGTTTTGAGATCAAACAAAATCGTTTATTTTTTGAGTAAAAGTCATTACGTAAAAGTTGTTAGTATTAATAAAGTTGATGCAAAAAAAAAAGACAGTAGGCTTAGTTATATTGGTTTTAGTGATATAAATATAATATTAAAAATCTTTTATATTTTAAAATCTTTTTTTCAATTTAAACCTCTACAATTAGGGTATTTTTATTCTCCAAAAATAAAAGAGTTTGTAAATAATAATATTAATAATTTTGACTTAGTCATTTTTCAATCTTTCAGATCAGCTCAGTATTTACCTGAAAATTTCACCAAAGATAATATTTTAGATATGGCTGACCTAGTGTCAAAAAACTATGAGCAAACCTATAGAAAACTATTCCTACTCAACCCGATGAAATTAATTTATTTTTTAGAAAGTAAATTATTGAAAAATTATGAAAATTATTGTTTTAATCGTTTTCAGAAAATACTTTTACATTCTAAAAAAGAAATTAACTCAATTGCTCCAATATATAAAAAAAAAATAATTCAATATGCGTTTGGGATAGATAAAAAAAAAAAATTATATAAATATAGTGTTAAAAATAATAAAATAATTTTTATTGGAAACTTAAAATATGTGCCTAATAAAAAAGCATGTTTTGAATTTACAAAAAGAATATTGCCCATAATTAATCAAAGATATCCAGAAATTGAATTTCATATTATCGGTGAAATTTCTAAGATTGATAAATTCTTTTTAGAAAGAAAACATAATGTTAGAGTTTTTGGAAAAGTAGAAAATTTAACACCTCATATAAAGAATGTTATTTGTGGATTAGCTAACTTGTCTATTTCGTCTGGAATTCAAACTAAATTACTAACATATATGTCATATGGTATACCCACCGTTTCCAGCAAACAAGTTTATGAAAATTTTGATGCCATAAAGGAAAACAAAATTAATTCATATAAAAACGATAAACAAATGATTAAAATTATTTTGAAATTGAAGAATAATAAAAACTTTAGTCTTAACTCATCTAAAATCTCTTATAAGAACATTCAAAAACTTGAATGGAAAAAAGTTTTGAAATTTTTAAATAAAATTTAAATAATTAATTAATATAAAACTTTATTGAGAAACAATCCATGCGCTGGTGCAGGAGGCGCACAAAGTGATCTTTTTTTTGACTTAAATATCTTCTTGAAATCATTTAGACTCCATTTTCCTTTTCCAAGATATATTAAAGAGCCAACCATAGATCGAACTTGCTGTTGCAAGAATGATCTTGACCTAAATGTTAAAATAATCTTTTTATTTTTTTTTTGAACTGTTACTTTTTTTAAAGTTCTTATTGGAGATTTAGCTTGACAAGAAGAGGCCCTGAATGTCGAAAAGTTATGAGTTCCTTTTAAAATTTGAGCACCTTTTTTCATTTGATCAATATTAATTTTATCTTTTATAAGCCAAGCTTTATTCTTTTCTAAGGCCAAAGAGGATTTTCTATTTATTATATAATATTTGTAAACTCTTTCTTTAGCACTATGTCTAGCGTGAAATTTATGTGATTTTTTTATAATGCTTAAAACTGAAATTGAATATTTAGCTAAAAAAAAATTTAAAGAATTCATTAAGATATTTTGATTTTGTATTAATATTTTAGTTCTAAAATGTGCAGACTGTTCATTCGCATGAACTCCAGCATCAGTTCTCCCAGACCCTATAATTTTAGTTTTAACTTTCAAAATTTTGGATAATTCATTTTCTAAAATTTCTTGAATAGAAATACCATTTTTTTGAATTTGCCAACCGACAAATTCTGTTCCCAAATACTCAACCTTAATTTGATAAGTATACATCAGCCTAATTTTTTACCCTTGACTATTTTATTTCCTAATAAAAATTGATCAACTGATTGTCTGCTTTTTCCTTCTTTTTGGATTTCTAATATCTTTATCGATAATTTTTTACATGCTACAGTTAAATAATTATCAATTGTTTCTCCAGCATCTCCAACTTGATTAGAAATCTCAGCTTTCCAAACTTTATATCTACTATTCTCATATTCGAACCAAGCACCTGGATTTGGATTCAAACCATTAATCTTTGCAACTAACTTAATTGCTTCTTCATCCCAACTAATCTTGCTCTCTTTCTTGCTAATTTTTTTCGCAAATGTAGCTTTGCTATGATCCTGTTCTATAAACTTAGCTTTACCTTTTTGAATTAGATCTATTGTGTCTAAAAGAGACTTAGCTCCTAATTTTGAGAGGATCTTGGATAAAGTTGTTGCATCAATATTTTGATTAATCTTAATTCTATCTTGTTTAATAATTGGACCCGCATCAAGCTCTTCAACTATTTTCATAATTGTAATTCCTGTCTCATTGTCTAAATTCATTATAGATCTTTGTATTGGAGCTGCCCCTCTCCATCTAGGAAGTAACGACGCATGTATATTTAAGAATCCGTATTTGGATAAATTTAAAAATTTTTTGGGTATTATCTTCCCATAGGCAACTACAATTACAATATCTGGATTTATCTTTTTTAAAAAATTATACTCATTTTCGTTATTTAGGGAAACGGGTGTTCTAACAATTAAATTGTTTTTTTTTGCAAATACCTCAACTGGTGAAGAAAGTACTTTTTGACCTCGTTCTGATCTGCTTGCTGGTTGAGAATAAACAGTTAAAATTTTATGTTTAGAGTTAATGATAGACTCTAAAGCTGGTAAGGAGAACTCTGGGGTTCCCATAAAAACAATTTTTAATGACATTTAATTAGACTATTATTCTTTCTATTTCTTTTTTATGCTTTAAAAGTTTTTTTATAATCATATCTTTTTTCAATTTTGATAAATAATCAATAAATAATACTCCATTAAGATGATCTACTTCATGTTGTATACAAGTTGATAACAAACCTTCTGCTTTTAGCTCTTTTTCTTTTCCATCAAAATTTATAAATTTTGTTGTGCATTCTGCTGGTCTTTCAATTTCTGCAAAGTGGCCTGGCAATGATAAACACCCCTCTTCATATACTGCAGTTTTTTTTGATCTGTAAGTTATTTCTGGATTAACTAAAAATATTGGATCTTTTTTTTCTTTATCTTTAGATACATCAATTACAACAATTCTTTTTAGAATTCCGATCTGAACTGCAGCTAAACCAATGCCTGGAGCTTTATACATTGTTTCAAGCATATCATTCATTAGTTTTCTTGTATCGTCATTAACACTTTCTAAAGGTTTACATTTTTTTCTTAAGATAGGATCTGGCTCGATGATAATTTTTCTTAACATATCATTGAATTTATATTTCAATTAACTTCTTTGTGGAAGTGCTGAAATTAAAATTTCATTTCTTAATTTGAATAGGTTTGTTTGATTCAATAGATGAGTTACAAAATATATTGTTTCGGGATCTAGATCATGAGCATCATCCTCTCCTATAATCTCCACTATCTTGAGAGCTAAAAAGGCTGACTGATTATTTTTTGCAAGATTTATTAAATTTGAGGGAATGTCGTATTTTTTTGATATTTCTCCAATATTATATCCCTTAGGAATAATAAAACCGTCCTTATTCAATGACTCAATTAAAGCCGAGTCTTTGGCTGAAAAAAAATATTTTTTGTTTTTACTTATTTTTTTATATATTTTATTGAAATCTTTTTGTGCTTTCTTTTTGTCAGTCTCTCCTATGAAATATTTTAAAACTCTTGATCTATGTAGAATTTTATCATTATATTTTATTTTTCCTTGAATAAAACTATCCTGCAAAATAATTTTTTTTTCAACTGCTTCTTTATAGTTTTCTGGAATGTCAGAGGAATTAATTGTTCTTAAATTGTCACTCATAAATTCGGAATATACATTTAATAAATTATCTTTTTTGAAAAGATCTTCTAATAAAAATAGTAATTTAATCTTATTTTCATAATTATCAGAAAGAAGATATTTCTGATAAATTAACGCCCTGCTATCACTAGTATTTAAAGTTTGATAGATATTAACTGCGTTAATAAGATTATTTAGCTCAAAAGGAATTCTTTTATATATGTCAAAAATTTTTGATTTTTCAAATTGGCCTAGATTAGCTGCAATTTCTAAATTCCTTATCTTTTCTTTATCCTCTAAATTTTCTAATTTAATTAAATTTGCAGCATTTAAATATTCCCAAATTATTTTTTTTGTATTTTTTTTTGGCTCGTACTTAAAATTATCTATTGTAATACTAGATAAATAAAAATTAAGTAAGTTATCTTCTTTAATTTTATTTGATGTCTTATTTGTAATTCCTAAAAGATAATTTATTTTATCGTCAAAAAATTTATCTGATTTTTTTTGCTCTCTCAAAATATCATATAAGAGTTGGGCCTCATTTTTTTTATCATTAAATACTAAACAGTAAATTTTAAATTTTTCTAAGTATGAGTCTTTAATATTCTTATCTAAAAAAGTAATTTTTTTACAACCCTCACTAACGTTTGCTTTAGCAATATTTTCATCAACCAAATATTGAACAACCTTTTTCTTATTATGAAAACTTTTATTTTGTTTTATAAATTCCTCTAATAGATTTGATCGTTTATTATCAATCATCCAATCAATCTTTAAATCTATAAATTCCTCATTTTGCATTCCTTTAGGAGGGTAGGCATATGAAAATAGAATATTTTCTAAGAAAGTTTTAGATGTTTCTGAAAGATTAATCTTATTAATTCTTTTAATTGCTGATCTTATGTCATCTGCATTGGTATTAGACCACATATTTATATTGAAATCGTTTTTAGCAGGATCGTAAATTCCAAAAATCTTAGTTTCTTCTGAATTTTCTTTAATTGTTTCTTCAATCTTTATTAAATCGCTTGAATTAGGAGCGCTATTAATTTTCAAATTATTATTTAATGTAGAATTTTCAATATCTTTTTTATTGTTGATTTCTAAATTTTCTTTTTGTTTTTTATTCCAAATATCTATTTGGTCCTCTGCTTGAGTAGCATTAAATAAGTTAAATACGATTAAGAAGCAAATATAACTACTTAAGCTTTTTAATTTCATCTGTAACGTCTATTTTGTAATTTTTTTCTGGACTTGGAAAGTTTATTTTTTCTATAAGAAAAATAGCTACAATAACAATAAATATAACTAAAACTAATTTTATTAAAGTCCTTGTTATTAACCCACCAAGATTTTGTTTTCGATTGTATTTAAGTTGCATAGTAACAAAATATACTTAAACTGAGAAAATAAGACATATTTGTGATAAATCAAATTTAAAATTGGTGAGATAGTTGGAAAAAAACCTTGTATTAACTGGAATGATGGGTGTTGGTAAATCCACTATTGGAAAAAAGCTAGCAAAAAGACTCGGTCTTCCCTTTGTAGATATTGATAAAATAATAGAGCTTAAAGAGAAAAGTACAATATCAGATATCTTTAAAAAAAAAGGAGAAGGCTATTTTAGGAAAATAGAGAAAAAAATTACTTTAGAAAAATTAAAAAAAAATGGATTAGTCATATCTTTAGGTGGTGGAGCTATCTTGAGTGCATTCGTTAGAAAAGAATTGAAAAGTTCTTCTATTAGTTTTTGGTTAGATGCTAATTTAAAAGATATTTTACCAAGACTAAGAAACATTAGAAAAAGACCATTATTAGATAAGGAAAATATAGAGAAATTACTTTATAAAATTTACTCTGGTAGAAAGAAATTCTATAATGAGTCAAATTTTAGAATTAAGTGTGGATCAATGAAAATCGAGGAGATTGTTACAAAGATTATCAAATTATATGAGGCAGCAAGAGATTAAATTTAAAAATAAAAATAATAATTACTCAATTTTGATAGGTAATGATATTTTAAATTTATTACCAAAGAAAATTAAAATTATTTGCCCTAACACAAAAAAAATTGCAATTATATTCGATAAAAAAGTTCCCTTAAAATTTAAAAGAAAAATCATCAAATATTTAAAAAAGTACGAGATAATTTCTTTAACTTTTAATCCAAATGAAAAAGTAAAATCGTTTCGAACTGTAGATTATTTTCTTAAAAAATTATTATCAAAAAATTTAAATAGAGCAGATTTAGTAATAGGTGTAGGAGGAGGAATTACCGGTGATTTGACAGGTTTTGTCGCTAGTATATTTAAAAGAGGTATTAATTTTATCAGTATTCCTACAACACTTCTATCACAAGTGGACTCTTCAATAGGTGGAAAAACTGGAGTTAACTCATCTTATGGTAAAAATTTGATAGGATCTTTCTCTCAACCTAAATTAGTAATAAGTGATACGGCTTTACTAAAAAGTTTAAGTCGTAAAGAAATGGTGTGCGGCTATGCTGAAATTCTTAAGCACGCTCTCATAAAAGACTTCGTATTTTATAATTGGCTTAAAATAAATACAAAGTATATTTTATCTGGTAACCCAAAAAAATTAATTTATGCAATCAAAAAAAGTTGTTTGATAAAATTATTTTTTGTTAACAAAGATGTTAATGAAGAAAATTTGAGAATGTGCTTAAATTTTGGACATACCTTTGCGCACGCTATAGAAACGAAAAATAATTATTCTAAGGAAAGTACTCACGGTGAGGCTGTTTTAGCTGGTATGATTTTAGAAACAAAATTATCAGTTGTAAGAAAAATTTGTAGTAAAAAAATTTTAGATCAGCTCAGAAAAATTTATGAGATGAATAACTTAAATTATACTTTTAAAAAATTTAATAAAGTGAAAGAATTGATCAATTTAATTCCTTACTTAAAGTACGATAAAAAAAATAACGATGAAAAAATAAATTTTATATTACTTAATAAAATTGGAAAAACTACCAAACCTGGTAAATCTAAGATTTCTATTAAAGAACTAAAAAGAAATATAAAAAAGTTTACTCAATACTAATTTCAAGAGCATGAACTTTTGATTTAAGATCTTCTTTCAAAACATTCATTATCAATTTTTGTGCATTTAATCTTGTTAGAGAATTGAGATAGGTAGACTGAATTTTAATATGTAAATGATATTTGTCTTTAGAAAAAAATTTATGTCCTTTATGTTTGTCAGAATTGTCAATTATTTCTAAATTTTCAAATTTTATTTCTTTTTTTAATTTATTTCCTATATCTTTTAAATAATCTTCCATTTTTAATAAATTACTATATAGAAATAAAATTGATATGAAAATAATTTGTGATTGGAAAAATTGTAAACAGGTAGGTTCTTATAAAGCTCCAGTTGAAAAAGACAATAGTAGAAAATTTAGATTACTTTGTTTGGAACATATTAAGCTATTTAACAAAAACTGGAACTATTTCGAAAATATGAACAATCAAGAAATAGAATTTTTTATAAAGTCAGATTTGACCTGGCATAAATCTACAAAGAATTTTGGTTCGTCCGAAAATTTTTTTAATATACTGTGGAATAATGCTTTAGATGACAAACTAAATATATTTGAAAGTTCAAACTTTAAAGAATTTAAAAAGTCAAAAATATCTCAAACAGACAAGGATGCTCTTGAGGTTATGGAGCTAAATGATGCGGCAAAATGGGATGAAATTCAAAGTAAATTTAAAAAACTTGTCAAAAAATATCATCCTGATAAAAACCAAGGTAATAAAAAGTTTGAAGATAAATTAAAAAAAATTACTTTGGCATATAGTCAACTAAAAAAAACGTTAGGAAAAAAATGAGTGTAGAACAGTTTCAAACAAAACCTGATATGAAAATTTCAGTAAAACAGACTTTTGGTTTTGATAGTGAAATGCAGATTGATGCTTTTTCAAAAAAAAACGAATATGTTCCTAAGATCGACACAGATTATAAATTTGATAAAGATACAACTTTAGCTATTCTTGCAGGCTTTTCTTTTAATAAAAGAGTTTTAATACAAGGCTACCATGGAACCGGAAAATCTACTCACATAGAGCAAGTTGCTGCAAGATTGAATTGGCCATGTGTAAGAGTAAATTTAGATAGTCATATAAGTAGAATTGATTTAATTGGGAAAGACGCAATCGTGTTAAAAGATAACAAACAGATTACAGAATTTAAAGAAGGAATTTTGCCTTGGTCTATACAAAATCCAATCGCACTTGTTTTTGACGAATATGATGCAGGAAGACCTGACGTAATGTTTGTAATTCAAAGAGTGCTTGAAAGTGAGGGTAACTTTACTTTATTAGATAAAAATAAAGTTTTAGAACAACATGATTTTTTTAGAATATTTGCAACAACAAACACGGTTGGTTTAGGTGACACATCAGGTTTGTACCATGGCACACAACAAATAAATCAAGGACAAATGGATCGATGGAATATAGTCTCAACTTTAAATTATCTTCCATTCGAAAAGGAGCTAGAGATCATTCTAGCAAAAAATAAGGGTTTAAATAATAAAGAAGGTAAAGAAATTTTATCTAATATGATTAAAACGGCCGATCTTTCAAGAAAAGGTTTTATTAACGGAGATATTTCAACAGTAATGAGTCCGCGAACTGTAATGCATTGGGCAGAAAATACGTCAATTTTTAAAGACAAAGGATATGCATTTAGAGTAACTTTTTTAAATAAATGCGACGATCTTGAGAAAAAAATTATATCAGAATATTATCAAAGATGCTTTGGTGAAGATCTTCCAGAATCTTCTATAAACGTATCAATATAAAAGTGGAAAAAAAAACTGCAATTTTAGAAAATTTCAAAACAGCGATCAGTTCAACTATAAAGTCTTTATCTAATTCAGAAAATATAGAAATAACTTTTGGCAATAATAATATTAAATCTGAAAAAAAAATAATTAGATTACCTGAAGTAGAAAGAATTAATGAAAAAGTAAATTATAGCCAAATAAGAGCTATGGCTGACTCTGCTTCATTAAAAATAAGATATAGTAACTCTAAAATCTTAAAATCTTACGAGCCAGAAGGTGATATTTCAAAAAAGCTTTATAATATTGCAGAAA
>CABYYE010000012.1 GCA_902523095.1 uncultured Pelagibacteraceae bacterium
TAGCATTGCTACAGCATAAGCTAAAATGTTTAGTTTTGTTTTTTGTGTTCCAGCAATTACAGGTAACATTGGTATTTTAGCTTTCTTGTAGTCTTTAGCTTTATATAAGCTTAAAGCCCAAAAGTGTGAAGGCGTCCACAAAAAAATAATTAAAAATAAAATAATTGGCTCAACAGAAATTTGACCTGTTGATATTGTCCAACCAATTACAGGAGGCAAAGCGCCAGCAGCACCTCCAATTACAATATTTTGAGGAGTTTTCCTTTTTAGCCAAATTGTATAAATAAAAAAGTAAAAACAAATTGTTAAAATTAGTAAAGCTGAAGATAATAGATTAGAATAATAGTAAAGCAATACAGTTGATAAAATAGATAAAATAATTCCAAAACCTAAGGCTTGTTTTTTTTTAACTTTACCTGTTGGGATGGGCCTAAGACATGTTCTGCTCATCAGAGCATCTAAATCTGACTCATACCACATATTTAATACACCTGCTGCTCCCGAGCCTATAGCTACTGCAAATAATGAAATAGTTGAATTTAAAAGAGATACATTTGATGGGGCAATAAGCATACCAACCATACAAGTAAATAAAACTAATGACATTACTCTTGGCTTCATCAAATTAAAAAAAGATTGAAGATTAAAAACTAAACTTAATTTTGAAGTAGTAGATTTTGATAATATTTGGCTCAAATTATTTTACTTTAGGCAGCTCTTCAAATGTATGAAACGGAGGTGGTGAAGAAACCGTCCATTCCAAGGTTGTAGCGCCCTCTCCCCATGGATTTTGTTCCGCTTTTCTTTTTTTTAAAAAAGAATACAAAAGATTTAATAAAAATACAGCCAAACCTATGATTGAAATATAAGATCCGATGGACGAAACATAATTCCAACCCGCAAAAGCATCTGGGTAATCTGCATATCTTCTTGGCATTCCGGCTAGTCCAAGAAAGTGTTGAGGAAAAAATATCAAGTTGACCCCAACAAATGTTAACCAAAAATGCAGTTTGCCAAGAAATTCAGAATATTCGTAACCACTCATTTTGCTAAACCAATAGTACCAGCCTGCAAAAATAGCAAAAACTGCGCCTAAAGAGAGCACGTAGTGAAAATGAGCAACTACATAATAAGTATCATGCAGTGCTGTATCGACACCGGCATTAGCTAGAACGACGCCTGTAACGCCTCCCAACGTAAATAAGAAAATAAATCCGATAGCCCAAAGCATTGGTGTTTTAAAACTTATGGATCCACCCCACATGGTAGCTATCCATGAAAAAATTTTAATACCAGTTGGAACTGCAATAATCATTGTGGCGGCAATAAAATAAGCTTTTGTATCAGTATCTAGGCCTACAGTATACATATGATGCGCCCAAACAACAAACCCAACAACTCCAATAGCAACCATTGCGTAAGCCATTCCTAAATAACCGAAAACAGGCTTTTTAGAAAATGTTGAAACTATATGACTTATCATTCCAAAACCTGGAAGAATTAAGATGTAAACTTCTGGGTGACCAAAAAACCAGAATAGATGTTGGAATAAAACAGGGTCTCCTCCTGTTTGAGCTTCAAAGAAAGCTGTTCCAAAATTCCTGTCTGTCAAAAGCATGGTAATTGCTCCAGCTAAGACTGGCAGAGATAATAATAAAAGGAATGCAGTAACTAAAATAGACCAAGCGAATAAAGGCATCTTATGTAGCGTCATTCCTGGAGCTCTCATGTTTAGTATTGTTGTTATAAAATTTATTGCTCCTAAAATTGAAGAAGCGCCTGCAACATGTAAACTTAAAATTGCTAAATCCATTGCAGGCCCGGGTTGTCCAGTTTTTGACGATAACGGAGGATAAATAGTCCAACCTCCTCCAACACCTTTTGCGCCAGGAGGCCCGTCAACAAAAATTGAAGTTAATAAAAGTATAAAAGCTACAGGTAATAACCAAAATGAAATATTATTCATTCTTGGAAATGCCATATCTGGAGCTCCAATCATTATAGGCACAAACCAATTTCCAAAGCCGCCAATCATTGCAGGCATTACCATAAAGAAAATCATTATTAATCCATGTCCAGTAACTAGTACGTTGTATAAGTGATAGTTGCCCCCTAGAATTCCATCACCTGGATGCATTAATTCCATTCTCATCAAAACTGAAAATGCTGAACCAATTAATCCAGCAAAAATTGCAAAAATAAGATACATAGTTCCAATATCTTTATGATTTGTGGAATATGCCCATCTTTTCCAACCAGTTGGATTATGATGATGTTCTTCAGTTAATGTAATTGAAGACATTAATTAAACTCCTTAATTTTTTTTACAATTTTTATATTATTTAAATTTTTATGTTTAGCAAACTTGATCTTGGCATTTTCTAACCATTGATTGTATTCTTCCTCGGTAACAACGTTCACGGTTATGGGCATAAATGCATGTTTAATTCCACACAGCTCGGAACATTGGCCATAAAAAGTACCAGTTCTATCTGCTTTAAACCACGTTTCGTTAATTCTTCCAGGCACAGCATCTCTTTTAACTCCAAATGATGGTAGAGCCCAAGCATGCAACACATCATTAGCGGTTATCATCACTTTAATGACTTTATTTACCGGTACATAAACTGCATTATCTACTGCAAGTAATCTAGGTTGATTTTCTTTTAAATCTTTTTCGTCAATCATGTATGAGTCGAAAATTATATTTTCATCTGGATACTCGTATCCCCAATACCACTGGTAACCTATTGCTTTGATTGTTACTTCAGCTTTTGGAATTTTATCTTGTGAGTATAAAACCTTAAAGGAGGGTACGGCCATAACTATAAGAATTAAGCAGGGAACTAATGTCCAAATAACCTCAACCAAAGTATTATGACTTGTCGTAGAAGCAACTTTATTTTTTGAGGCTCTATACCTTATACAGGTATATAAAAGTAAAAATAAAACAAATGCAGTTATTGCAGTAATTATGGGTAAAAGCATATAATCGTGAAACCATATAATATCAGTCATGCTTTGAGATGCAGACTTTTGAAAACCAAGTTGCCAATCTTTGGGCTCATTGGAAAAAGCCAAATTTGGTATAAAAGTTAAAGTTATGTAAACAAATTTTTTAAACATAAGTTTTTATACAGTTTTTAGATGATTTCACAATTTCAATTAATGCGACAATTAATTAGAATTATTGATAAAATTTACTAATGAAATGGCGCTTATTACAGCAGTATCAGACCTCAGAATGTTTTTCGATATCGTAAAAGGTTTAACGGTGAGATTTTGAAGTATTGACCTCCGTTCCGTAGGTGAAAAATCACCCTCAGGACCTATTAAAACGCATAAGGACTTATCTTTTTTTAAATCCTCATTTTTCAAATTATCTTTTGAGTTTACGTCTGCAAATAAAAGTTTAGTGTTTCCGTCTAGGTTTTTTAAAAATTCGTTTAATTTAGTTACTTTAGAAATTTCAGGTGGTGTTAATTGATTAGATTGTTCAGTAGCTTCTATGACTATTTTTTTTGCTCTATCGTAATTTAATTCTTTTACCTCTGTCCTTTCTGAAATTATTGGGGTGATTTTACCAACGCCAAGTTCTGTTGCCTTTTGTAAAATTACTTCCATTGGACTCTTTTTTACTAAACAAATTGCTAACTCAACTTTAGATGGACTGGCCGCATGTTTTGTCTTTTCTAAAAATTTAACCTCTACCCTATCTTTGTCTAAAAATATAATTTCACTTTTCCATTCACCTTCTTGATTAAAAAAATTAATACTAGATCCTCTTCTTAATCTCATTACGTTAGCAACATAGTGGGTGTGCTCTTTTGAAAGTAATTGTGTCGTATTTTCAACTATACTGTTTGGATGATATAATCTAATATTCATATTTATATATAATACAATAATTAATATATTATAAAAAAATAAATTAATTAAAGGAGCTTATCATGGCAAAAGGTGAAAGAGCAGGAAATTCTCCAATTGGAATAGATGTAGTTGAAGGAAAATCATACTATTGGTGTGCTTGTGGAAAGAGTTCTAAACAACCTTTCTGCGATGGATCACATAAAGGCACAGAATTTAAATCTATTATTTATAAAGCAGATCAAAGTAAAAAAGTTTTTTTTTGTACGTGCAAACAAACAAATGATCAACCTTTATGTGATGGATCTCACAACATATAATTATGAATACAAAAGTAATAGTATTTGACGCTTATGGTACATTATTTGATGTAAACTCAGCTGCAGAAAAATGTAAAAATAAAATTGGTGATAAATGGGAAGTGTTTGCAAATTTTTGGAGAACTACTCAACTCGAATATACATGGCTTAGAAGTTTAATGAAAAGACATAAAGATTTCTGGCAAGTTACTGAAGATAGTCTAGATAAATCAATGAAAGTTTTTAATATAGAAAAAAGTATGAAAACTGAGTTGTTAAATCTTTATAAAGTTTTATCACCATTTCAAGAAGTAAAAGAAGTTCTAAAAATATTGAAAAAAAAAAAATTAAAACTCGCTATACTTTCAAATGGAACACCTGATTTACTTAATGAATTAGTTACAAGTAATAAACTTGATAATTTATTTGATGATCTTTTTTCAATAGAACAGGTAAAAGTTTATAAACCTCACTCAAAAGTTTATGATTTACCTGTGAACAAATATAAGGTTAAACCGAGAGAAATTACTTTTTTAAGTGCGAATACTTGGGATGTGTCTGGAGGTGGAAACTACGGCTATAATTCTATTTGGGTAAATAGAAACAATTCACAATTTGATAATCTTGATTATAAACCTAAAAATGAAATTGACAACTTATCGCAGCTACTTGATATAATAGAAACATAATTTATATTATTTTGATGTCTCAAATAGAAATAAAAAAAATTGTAAAAGCCTTAAACGCATCGGACGGTGCAGGTGTAAAATTAAAAAGAAGCATTGGAACTCCTGAAGCAGATTATATTGACCCATTTTTGATGCTAGATGAATTTGGCTCTGAAAACAAAGACGATTATGTAGCTGGTTTTCCACCACATCCACATAGAGGAATTGAAACTGTAACTTACATGTTGCATGGTCAATTTGAACATGAAGATAGTACTGGTTCGAAAGGAAGAATGGAGCCTGGTGACGTTCAATGGATGAAAACTGGACGAGGTATTATTCATTCAGAAATGCCGGCGATGGCTGGAGGCAAACTATTAGGGTTTCAATTATGGATTAACATGCCAGCTGAACTAAAAAAAAATAAACCTGAATATTTCTATATAAAGGGAAATCAGCTTGGTTTTTATAAAGATAGTGAAAAAATTGTTAAGGTAATCGCAGGTAAATATAAAGATGCCGAAGGCCCACAAAATAAACATAATGTTGAACCAATTTATTTTCATATTGTTTTAGATGAAGGTAAAGAGTTTGAATTTGATGTTCCTGAAGGACACAACTCTTTTATCTATTTATTAAAAGGTGAATTAGAGATTGGAGAAAAATCACATGATAAAACAAGCAACTCAAGTTTAATTTTATTAAAAAGAGGTAACAAATTAAAAATAAAAGCTAAAAAAAAATCAGAATTTTTATTCATAGCAGGGAAACCAATCGGCGAACCTATTGCTAGAGGTGGTCCTTTTGTAATGAATACAAAAGCAGAAATACTTGAAGCGATTCAAGATTATAATAATGGAACATTTGCTAAATATTAAAAGTTCAAGTAGTTTAAATCATGTCTAAATCAATAATAATAAATAAGAACGGTGGTCCTGAAGTTTTAGAACTTCATGAGGTAAATATTGGCTCTCCTGGACAAAATGAAATTAAAGTAAATAACATTGCAATTGGATTAAATTATATTGATACCTATCATAGATCTGGTTTGTATCCTTTAACTTTACCCAGCGGAATAGGTTTGGAAGCTGCAGGAAAAATAGATGAGGTGGGGAAAAATGTTTCTGAATTTAATAAAGGTGATAATATCGCTTATGCGTCTATGCCAATTGGAGCTTATTCTCAAAAAAGAATTATACCCGCAAAGATTGCGGTTAAAATTCCAGATGGTATCTCGCATAAATTAGCAGCAACTTTAATGACAAAAGGCTTAACTACAAATTACCTATTAACTAAAACATATAATCTTAAAGCTGGGGAAACTGTTTTATTTCACGCGGCAGCAGGTGGGGTTGGCCAAATATTTGCTCAATGGGCAAATAGTATTGGTGCAAAAGTAATTGGAACAGTAGGATCTAATGAAAAAATTAAAATTGCAAAAGATAATGGTTACGCACACGTAATCAACTACTCTAAAGATGATTTTGCAAAAGAAGTAATGAAGTATACGAATAATGAAGGTGTATCCGCGGTATTTGATGGTGTAGGAAAAAATACCTTTAAAGGTTCAATTTCATGTTTAAAGCCTAGAGGAATGATGATTAGTTTTGGAAACGCATCTGGTCCTTTAGATCCAGTAAATGTTTCTAAAGAAATTCAATCTAAAAGTCTTTATCTAACTAGACCAACTATTGGTCATTATTTTACAAACCAAAAAGAATTACAAAAAGGTGCAGATGAAATTTTTGAAAAAGTAAAGTTTGGAAAAATTAAAGTAAATATTTTTAATGAATATAAGTTATCTGAGGCAAAAAAAGCACACCAGGAACTTGAGGCAAGAAAACTTACTGGACCAGCTATTTTAGTGCCATAATGCAACAAAAAATTGTATCTCCGTGTATAAGCATTTGTAAAACTGATCCTGTTACGGGTTACTGCTATGGATGCGCAAGAACTAATGAAGAAAAAAAAATTTGGAAAAATGAAAACACAAATAACGATTGGAAAATTCAAAATTTAAAAAAAATTGTTCTAAGGATGAAAGGTTGGCAATTATCTACTTTTGAAGAGTCTTATAAATATAAAAAGGAGAAAGGTATCTCTTTGTTTAAACAAAATTTTTTAAAAAAATAATATTATAAATCTTTTTTCATTGAGTCCATGTCGCTTAAGTGAAACTTTAATGCTTGATTTGAAAGTCGTATTTCTTGAAGAAACAAAAAAATAGAAATAATCATACAAATACAACAAGCAGCAAAATTTAAACGCGCAATTTGTATTGTATTAACATAAAGCATTAAAACAGTTGACATATTGAATAAAAATCCGAATGCAGCAAACCCCATTACATACTTTAGTAAATTTGTTCTTTTATTTAAAACATGCAACTGGTTTTCCCATTCAGGGGGGACTTTTTTTTCAAAAATATATTGATCATGAATTTGTCTTATTAAAGCACTTAAAGTATGAAATCTATTACTGTACATAGTCATCATTAATGGTATAGCCGGAAACATTAATGCAGCTACTGTATAATCTATATCCATATCGAATCAAATTGATTATGAAGATAGTGTTTGATATTTACAAGTCATATTTAATGCAACATATAAAAATATTTATTGAATTAACAAGATTAAACAAGCCCATAGGTATAATGCTGTTATTTTGGCCATGCTCTTGGGGACTGGTTTACGCTTATAATTTTGATAAAGACTTAGATATTTTAATTTATTATTTGTTTCTATTTTTATTCGGCTCAGTTTTAATGAGAAGTGCTGGATGTATATTCAATGACATAGTTGATAAAGATTTTGATAAAAAAGTTAAAAGAACTAAACTCAGACCTATTACTAGTGGGTTGATTTCAGTTAATCATTCTATAGCTTACATTGTTTTACTTTGTTTATTTGCATTTTTAATTTTAATTCAATTCAATTTATTAACGATATACCTAGGTTTAGGATCAATGATTTTAGCTTTCACATATCCTTTTATGAAAAGAATAACTTATTGGCCTCAATTATTTTTGGGCTTAACATTTAATTGGGGTCTGATAATGGCTTATTCCTCAATAATGAACCAAATCTCAGTTGAAATCATGCTGCTTTATGTCGGGGCCATATTTTGGACATTGGGTTATGACACCATTTATGGCGTACAAGATATTGCTGATGATGAAATTATAGGAATTAAATCTACTGCAATAAAATTTAAAAAAGATATAAAATTGTTTGTGAGTTCATGCTATTTAGTTTGTTTTTTGCTTATGTTATTTATTTTTAAAGAAAATCTAGGATTAAACTTATTATCTTTTTTTGTTTCAGTTTTTGGTTTTTCTTTACTATACCAAGTTAAAATTTTTGATAAAAACGACTCGGTAAATTGTCTCAAAGCCTTTAAATTAAATAATTATTCTGGTCTTTTAATTTTCTTTGCAATTATTTTTATATAGATTATGGACTTTCAGGAATTAAAAATTACAGTAGAGAGACTATACAAAGAGCATATTAAGTTTCATCTTAAAAGAATATTATTGTGTTTATTTTTATCAATTTGTATTGCTGGAACAACATCGTCAATTGCTTGGTTGCTCGACCCTGCTGTTAAAAAAATTTTTATTGATAAAAATCAGACTCTTGCTTGGATAATACCTTTAGCTATAATTATAGCTTTTGCCGCAAAAGGAATGTCCTTGTACTATGCGAGGATAAATATAAATATTGTAGGACAAAAAATAGCCGGGGAATTACAAAAAAAAATTGCAAAATCAATACTTTTTTCTGACGTACAAACTTTAGATAATAGACATTCTGGAAGATACATATCAAACATACAGTTTGATGCTGGTCAAGTTTCCCATTTCGTAAGTACAGGAATATTAAATTTAATGAAAGACTCTTTTTCTGTGGTTTTGTTAGTGGGATTAATGTTTTATCAAAACTGGAAATTAGCCTCATTTGCAATTTTTATGATTCCTTTAGCTGGTGGATTAGCAAAAAATCTGGGTAAACAAGTTGGAAAGGCAACAACTAAGGCAAGTAAATTGTCAGGTGATTTAGTTGCCTACTTTGCTGACATTCTGCGAGGAGCAAGAATGATTAGAATTTTTCAAAGGGAGGAAAATGAAAGTCAAAATGCAAATAATGTAATTACTGATTTAGTAAATAAAAATATTAAAGTTGCTGCAATAATGATGAGAGCTACTCCAATTATGGAAGCTTTAACCGGGATAATGATTGCGGGATTTATTTTTTTTTCAGGAAAATTAATTAATTCTGGTGAGTTAGGTTTGAATAATTTTTTTTCCTTTTTAGCAGCGATGATGTTGGCTTATCAGCCGATTAGATCTTTAGCCACTATAAATATGGTAGCTTATCAAGGTGCCGCGGCAGCGAAAAGAATTTATACAATCATTGATAAACCCATTGAAATTAAAAATGAAAATCACTTACCGGATATTAAAATAAAAAATTGTGACATAGAATTTAAGGATGTAGGTTTTAAATATGAAACTACTAGAGAAAAAGCTATAAAAGACATCAATGTAAAGTTTGAGGGTGGAAAGATTACTGCATTAGTTGGTAAAAGTGGAGCTGGGAAAAGTACTATTATAAATCTTTTGCCAAGATTTTATGACCCACAAGAAGGAAAAATTCAGATTGATAACCAAAACATAAAAAATATCAATTTAAAGTCTTTAAGGGAAAAAATGTCTTTAGTAAGTCAAGATGTTGTGCTTTTTGATGATACTATTAAAAATAACATTGCTTATGCAAATTCTAAGGCTTCTCAAAAAGAAATAGAGGATGCCTGTAGATTTGCCGCTGCAGATGAATTTGTAAATAAATTACCAAATAAATACGAAACGATTGTTGGTGAGAATGGTGTAAAACTTTCAGGAGGTCAAAAACAACGAATTTCAATAGCTCGAGCAATATTAAAAAAATCCCCTATTATACTTTTAGATGAGGCTACATCATCACTTGATTCTGACTCTGAGAGAGTAGTTCAAAACGCAATAAATAATTTAATTAAAGGAAGAACCACAGTAGTCATTGCTCATAGATTATCTACAATACACAATTCAGATAAGATTTATTTAGTATCAAATGGAAAAATTGTAGATTCTGGAAAACATGAGCACCTTATAGAAAGAAGCGAAGGTTATAAATCTTTATATCAAAACCAACTAAAGTAATGTTTTTAATATACCGACTTTTAATTAATATATTTTTTCCATTAATAATTATAATTACTTTGTTTAGAAAACTCATTAATAAAGAGGACAAAACTCGTTTTAAAGAAAAAATTTTTAGTACCGCATTTAATTTTGTAAGAGACAAAAATAAAAAATTATTATGGTTTCATGCGGCTAGTTTGGGTGAACTCAAAAGTATCATTCCTCTGATAATCAAACTTAACGTCAATAATTATGATTTCTTAATAACAACAGGAACTTTAAGTTCATCTCAATTTTTTGAAAAAAAATTTTCCAAAAATAAAAACATAATCCATCGATTTTTTCCATTCGATAAAGTAAGTAACGTAAAAAAATTTATAGCTGGTTGGACACCAGACTTGGTTGTATTTGTTGACTCGGAAATATGGCCAAATTTTATTCTAGAAATTAAAAAAAATCAAATTCCATTGATTTTACTTAATGCGAGAATTACAAAGAAGACTTTTTTGAGATGGAAATTGATTCCAAAAACTGCAAAAAAAATATTTCAGTTGTTTGATTGTAGTTACCCTTGCAGTAAAGAGACAAAAAATTATCTTAACGAATTAGGATTAAAAAAAATAAAATATTTTGGTAATTTAAAACTTTCAACAGAAATTGAAAAAGATATTTTTACCAAAAAAAAACAAGAAACTCTAAAACACAAAAACTTATGGTGTGCAGTAAGCACTCATAAGCAAGAGGAATCTATTTGTATCAATACTCATTTAAACTTAAAAAAGATTAATAAAAATGTAATAACTATAATAATTCCTAGACATATTGATAGATCGCAAAATATTAAAACACAATGCGAAAAAAAAAAATTAAGTTATCAGATTATATTTGAGGGTGATCAATTAGATGTTAACAAGGAAGTAATAATAGTAAGTTCATACGGTGTCACGGCAAATTTTCTTAAGTTATGCAATAGTGTTTTTATAGGTAAATCAATGATAAAAAAATTAGAATTAGTTGGAGGCCAAGATCCAATTGAGGCAGCAAAATTAGGATGTAAAATTTATCATGGACCTTACGTATACAACTTCAATGAAATATATGGATTATTAAAAGAATACAATATGTCAGAAGAAATTAAAAGTGAGTTTGAACTTTCAGAAAAATTAAGCTTAGATTTTAAAAGTAAAGATGCGAGTAAAGAAGATAAAATAAAATCTATTAATAATTTAGGAAAAAAAATCTTAGATGAAACGAATTTAGAAATAAAAAAACTAATTAATAAATGAAACTAGTTAAACCAAGATTCTGGGATAAAAAAAATCACGTTATTTCTCTCCTATTGCTTCCTATTTCTCTTATTTTCCAATTTATAATAAGATTAAGAAATTACTTTATAACTGAAAAAAATTTTCAAATACCAATAATTTGTGTAGGAAACATTTATCTAGGTGGAACTGGTAAAACTCCTCTTACAATAATGATAGCAAACCACTTGCTAAAAATCGGCAAAAAACCAGCGATCATAAAAAAATTTTACGCCAATCAAATTGATGAACATAAGCTTATTAAAAATTATTTTGATTTTTTGTTTTTAGACAAGAAAAGATCAAAAGCAATAATTTCTGCAAAAGAGCAAAACATAAATGTATGTGTGCTTGATGATGGTTTTCAAGACCTTTCGATAAAAAAAGACCTTAATATTATATGCTTTAATAGCAAACAATTAATCGGAAATGGTTTAACAATTCCTTCTGGGCCTCTAAGAGAAAAAATTAGTTCGCTTAAAAATGCGCAAGTTATTGTTATTAATGGTAATAAAGATCAAATATTTGAAAAGAATATTCTAAATATATCAAAAAATCTAAAAATTTTTTACTCCAAATATATACCCACAAATTTAAGTGATTTCCACAATCAAAGATTATTTGCCTTTGCTGGTATAGGCAATCCAAATAATTTTTTTAGTTTGCTAGAAAGTCATAATTTAAAAATTGAAAAAAAGGTGAGTTTTCCAGACCATTATAGTTTTACAGAACAACAAATTAAAAATATGATTAAATTAGCTTCTGAAAAAAAACTTAAAATGGTTACTACTGAAAAAGATTTTAATAGAATTAAACATATGGGTTTCAAAGAAATCAACTTTTTAAAAGTAAAACTTGAAATTACAAAAAAAGATGAATTAATAAATTTAATTTTAAACTGTAAAAAATGAAAATATTTAAATACTTCTTTGAAGCATTAATAATTTATTCTTTGTTTATACTATCTAAAATTTTAGGTATAGCTTTAAGTAGAAAAATTTTTTCTTTGATATTTATATTTTTTGGTCCCTTTTTTAGATCGAAAAAAGTTATTAATAAAAACCTAAATATCTTTTCCTGTGATTTATCAATAGTAGAAAAAAATAACATTATTAAAAATATGTGGTCAAATTACGGAAAGACCTTCATAGAATATATTTTTTTAGATGATTTAAGAAATAAAAAAAACATAGTTAATATTCAAGGTATTAATATTTTAAAAGATATTTCTGAAAATAAGAGTCCAGTAATATTTATTTCTGGTCATTTTGCAAACTTTGAACTTATGTCAATGGAGATAACGAAAAACAATATTGATCTTGCTACAATTTATAGACCTTTAAATAATTTTTTTTTAAATCCATTTATGGAATATTTAAGAAAAAAATATGTATGCAATAATCAAATAAAAAAAGGTAGAGCTGGTGTCAAAGAAGCTATTAATTATTTGAATAAAAGATTTAGCATTGCTTTAATGATTGATCAAAGAGTAAGTGAAGGTGAAATTATAAATTTTTTTAACAAAGAAGCTTTAACAACAACATTGCCAGCCCAAATTGCTTTTAAATATAATTTAAAAATTGTTCCAGTATCTATAGAAAGAAATAAAGATGACAGTTTTAATATGAAAGTCTTAAGTCCAATCGATCCTAAAAAATTTAAAAATAAACATGAAATTTCAAATAAATTAAACGAATTAATTGAAAAAATGATAAAACAAAATCCTAATCAATGGATTTGGACACATGACAGGTGGAAACTTTAATTATAGATTATTTATTTAGCTTTTCTATACGTTCTTTTACTTCAACTGGTGAATAGTATGCTTCCTGCAATTCTACATTCCAATATTCTAAGTTTTCTAATTTAATTTCTTTACCAGAAACCGCACAAATAACAAAACTTCCATCTTCCAATATATCGAATGAATTATTTTTGAAGTGAACTTTAGCTTTTTTTTTCATCATCTTTAACTTATATATATTATATCTTTTTATATGAATATTGCTTTAATAGGTAGCGGTGGCAGAGAGCATGTTTTATGCCAAAAAATATATGAATCAAGTTTATCAAAAAAAATTTTCTGTATACCCGGTAATCCTGGTACATCAAACATAGCAGAAAATGTAAATTTAGAAATAAATAATTTTACAAAATTACTAAAGTTTTTAAAAAACAATAAAGTAAGTCTTGTAATCGTAGGTCCTGAAGGACCTCTGGTAAAAGGATTAACTGATTTTCTAAATGATCACAATATTAATACTTTTGGGCCAAGTAAATTTGCTTCAAAACTAGAGGGTTCAAAATCTTTTATGAAAACTATTTGTAAAAAAAATAAAATTCCAACTGCAAAATATAAAACTTGTAAAAATAAAAAAGATGTAAATATTTTTTTAAAAGAAAATATATTTCCGATAGTTGTTAAAGCAGACGGTTTGGCTGCCGGTAAAGGTGTAACAATATGTTATAATAAAAAAGAAGTTAATAGAGTAACAAAAGAAATTTTTGGTGGTAAGTTCAAAACTTCCAAAAAATTGGTAATTGAAGAGTACTTACAAGGTGATGAGCTAAGTTATTTTTTAATTGTTGATAAAAATAGTTATAAATTTTTTGGTTCAGCTCAAGATCACAAAAAAGTTGGTGAAAGAGATAAGGGGCCGAATACTGGTGGCATGGGTGCTTATTCACCTGCGCCTATTCTAAACAAGAAGTTAGAGAATAAAATTTTAAAAAGGATTGTTGATCCAACTCTTAAAGCTCTAAAAAAAATGAAAAAACCCTATACCGGATTTTTATATGTTGGCTTAATCATAGTTAAAGGTAACCCATACCTAATTGAATATAATGTTAGAATGGGAGACCCAGAATGCCAAGTTATATTACCAAGACTAAACTCTGATTTTTTAAAAATAATAATTTCTTCAATTAATAACAAGCTTAGTAAAATTAAGATCAATTGGAAAAATAAAAAATGTATGACTATTGTTTTATGTAGTAAAGGTTATCCTGGAAAATTTAAGAAATTAGTTCCAATTAAAAACTTAAATAAGATCAAATTAAAAAAAAATATATTTATTTTTCACGCTGGAACTAGATTTTTAGGCGATAAGTTGTTTTCAAATGGAGGTAGAATTTTGAATGTTACTTCAATTGGAACAAGTTTCAATCTAGTGAGAAAAAGAATTTTAAAAACGTTAAAAAAATTAAATTGGAAATTTGGATTTTATAGAAAAGATATAGGTTGGAAAGTTATTTAAATGCGAATAATAAGTGGAAACTTAAAAGGAAAAAAAATTTTTTTTTTGAAAACATCTTCAACAAGACCTTTGAAGGACTCGGTAAAAGAGAATATATTCAATATTTTAACCCACTCTCAATTAGTGCGAATTACTTTAGTAAAAGCTAAAATTCTTGACTTATATTCAGGTGTTGGATCATTTGGGTTAGAATGTATTTCTAGAAAAGCAGAAAAAGTTACATTTGTTGAAAAGGATAAAAATGCTGCTGACATTTTAAAAAAAAATATATTGAATCTTAAGATAGTAAATAAAACAGAAATTTATACTGATGAAGTAAAGAATTTTTTACAAGATATCAAAAAAATAAAATATGAAATTATTTTTTTTGATCCTCCATTCGCTAAACATGACTACGTTGATGAACTCAAATTAATTCATGAAAAAAAACTATATGATAAAAATCATATCGTTATAATTCATAGGGAAAAAAACTCATCAGACAATCTTAATAAAATAATTAATCAATTAATCATAAAAAATTATGGTCGCTCAAAATTAATTTTTGGACAATTTTTATAATAAATTAATTCTAGTATATTTTTTCACTTTTTCTACAGCTGGCTGATCAAATGGATTTATATTGCTAACAATACCAATTAAAGATACTTCTAAAATAAAATACGAGAAAAGTTCTCCCAAAGTTTTTTCAGTATAATCTGGAATTTTAAATTCTCTAAAAGGTATTTTTTTATACTTTAATATTTGTATAAAAGATTTTTGTTGAGCGTCCTTAATTTGCTCTAAACTTTTATTTTTAATATAGTCTAAATCATTAAGAGAAATGGTTGATTTAATTTTTGCGCTTAAATTAGCATATGAATTAAAAATGTAGAATATTTTATCTTTAGGTCCATCTAAATATAGTTGAAGTAAACTGTGATGATCCTTTGGTGCTGAAGAAACAATTGGTAAAAAACCCTTATTTTTTTTTCCTAAACTTTCAGCAATTAATTGTTGCAGCCAAAATAAAAATTTTTCTAACTTTGGTTCGTAATTTATAAAAACAATATTTTTAAAATTGTTTTTTTTTAAAATTGAAGACATTTTATGTACACTTTCTTTTAAAAATTTTTTATTATTCTTTTTAAAATGAATTTGAATATTGCTTCTCAGCTTAGAAAAATTTACTCCCATAAAAATTGCTGGAACACTACCAACTTCAGAAAGTACTGAATACCTACCTCCAATATACTTTCTATGTTCAATGTAAAAAAAATTATTTTTTTGTGCAAGTAAATAAAGTGGATTTTTAGTTTTTTCACAGATGATAATAATATTTTTTGAGTTTTTCTTAATTATTTTCAAGCTCAAAAAATTGGTCAACGTTTCAACCGTTTTACCTGATTTTGAAATTACTACAAATAAAACTTTTTTTAGGTTTCTTTTCTTTTTAAACAAATTAATTTCATCCAAATTCAAATTATCGAAAAAAATTACCTCTTTTTTTATTTTATTTTTAAAGAAACAATGTATCGCTTCAGCTCCTAAAATTGATCCGCCCATTCCAATTATTACAATAGTTTTAAATCTTTTATAAAATAATAGTTTTTGATGTTTAAAATTCATTTTAAATTTACTACCTAAAGGCAAAAAATTATTTTTGGTGCTATTTAAATTTGCTTCAATTTTTTTTATCTTTGTGGTGTAAACTAAATTTTTTTTGATTAATTTATATTTATGTTGTTGTTTAGGAATTTGATTCTTGTAAATAATTTTTTTATTTTTCACTTGCGTATTTGATTTATTACTGATTGTTCTACAGAAGAAGATTTACTATTTGAAGAATCTTCTTCTTTAATATTTAAAATTTTATTTACTTGGTTTTTTTCATCTGTATTTTGTTTTACCGACCCAGGTTCAGGGATTTTATTATATTCTGGAGGTAAAGTTAGAGGTTCTCTTTTCTTGACAAAAAATTCGTCTGTTGTATTTGTTTTTTCATTTCTTAAAACTTTCCCTACATCTGATGCCCCTCCACAAGATTGAAGAAAATTCATTAAAATTAAAAGTATAATAGATTTAATTAATTTCATTTTTAAAAAATAAGTCTTTAGTCAGTATCATTAATATACCTATTGTAATAAATATATCTGCAACATTAAAAGTGAACCAGTGAAAATTTTTATAATGTATATCTATAAAATCTGGCACAGCAAAATAGGTTATTCTGTCATAAACATTCCCTATTGCGCCTCCTAATATCAATGAAAATAATATTTTGTCCGTC
This sequence comes from uncultured Pelagibacteraceae bacterium, assembly GCA_902523095.1. Taxonomy (GTDB): domain Bacteria; phylum Pseudomonadota; class Alphaproteobacteria; order Pelagibacterales; family Pelagibacteraceae; genus Pelagilacustribacter. Next base: position 16,847 of record CABYYE010000012.1, read on the forward strand.
GTTCTAGATTTTATAATTATGTAAGCTAAGAATATTATTATAATACCTATTAAACCAGTTATTGAATTATAGATTGAATTAGAGCTGGTGCTTAAAAAACCAAATCCAATTCCGGTATTCCATACTAGATTAAAATTTACATAATCATTTATATAAAAAATATCTTCACTTAAGTCATTTATTATTTTAGTTTTTGAGTACCTGTCTAAAAAGAAAATTAGAGAGATAAACATTAGATAATAGACATTTTCTTTTTTGAGAATTCTATTTTTTATATCTTTAAAATTAATCATAGTTTTAGTTTCCTATTTAATTGGACAGTTTTCACGACTACATTTATTTTCTAAAATTTTCCAACATCTCTCACATTTTATTCCTTTAGCTTTTTCAACTTTAATTTTGACTTCACCACCTTCAACTAGATTTTTTTCGGCTTTTGAAACTATTAAATACTCGGCCAAGTCTATATCTTTAAGTAATTCAAAATTTTCTTTTTTTAAAAAAAGTTTTACCTCAGATTCTAAACTCGATCCAATTTCTTTACTAATTCTCTTTTCCTCTATGGCTATATTTGCTTCTTGTTTGATCTTAAATAAATTTGACCATTTCTCATTTAATTCAAAATTATTCCAATTTTTAGGTATTTTAACAAAACTATTTTCATGTATGCTTTCATCATTTTGGTTTATTAAACTATATATTTCTTCTGTGGTAAAAACTAAAATCGGTGCAAACCATTTTAACAAACTTTCTAAAATTATATTTAGAGTAATTACACAATTTTTTCTTTTCTTTGAATTTAAACTATCACAGTAAAGAATGTCCTTTCTTATATCAAAATAAAAAGAAGAAAGATCCTGTGCGCAGAAATTTAATAACTCTTTATATAATTTATGAAAATTATAATTTTTTAAATTATCTTCTACGGATCTACTAATAATATATAATCTGTTAAGAATATACCTTTCTAGTTCATCAAATTCGTCAACTTTTATTTTTTCAAAGTTTTGTTTTTCAAATTTGTCTTTTAAGTTTCCAAGCATAAATCTAAAAGTATTCCTGATTTTTCTGTATGACTCTGCATGTTGAATCAAAATATTTTTATCTATTCTTAAGTCTTCGGTATAATCAGAAGATGAAGCCCAAACTCTAAGGATATCCGCTCCATAATTTTTTAAAATATCTTCTGGTGAAATTACATTTCCCATCGACTTCGACATTTTCATACCTTTGCCGTCAACTACAAAACCATGAGAAAGTATACTTTTAAAAGGAGCCTTGCCTCGTGTTCCACACGACTGCAATAAGGATGAGTGAAACCATCCTCTGTGTTGGTCAGATCCTTCAAGATACATATCAGCAGGCCATTTTAAATCTTTTCTTTTTTCTAATACAAAACTATGTGTTGAACCGCTATCAAACCAAACTTCGACAATATCATTCAGTTTTTCAAAGTCTTTTGGGTCATAATCATCGCCCAAAAAAATTTTTGGATCATCTGTAAACCAGCAATCCGATCCTTGATTTTCATAAATAGATGCTATTTTATCAATTACCTTTTGATCTCTTAATGGCTCTTTTGTTTTTTTATTTATAAAGATTGGTAACGGAACTCCCCATACTCTTTGCCTGGAAACACACCAATCTGGCCTGCCCTCTATCATTGATAAAAGCCTTTCTTTACCTTTCTTTGGATAAAAGACTGTTTCATTTATTGATTTAATAGCTTTTTTTCTAAGATCGTTTTTCTGCATGGAAATAAACCATTGGGGTGTTGCTCTATAAATTAATGGAGCTTTAGATCTCCAAGAGTGCGGGTAACTATGGGTAAGCTTATCATTTTTTAATAGCTTTTTTTGTTCTTTTAGTTTTTCTATAACAATAGGATCAGCCTTAAATATGTGAGTGTTTTCAAAGTATGGTATCTCCTTGGTATATAAACCTGCATTATCTACTGTGTATAAAGAAGGAATATTATTTTTTAAACATAAATTAAAATCATCTGGGCCGTGACTTGGAGCACAATGAACAATTCCTGTTCCTTGATCAAGATTAACAAATTGAGCATCTAACATTGGAACACTATAATCAAACTTTATTTTGACAAATGGATGACTACAGATAGTTTTTTTGAATTCTGAACCTTTAAAAATTTTTATCTCCTTGTAATTTTTTATCTCACAATTTTTGGTAATTTCTTTAACTAAGTTTTTTGCTACAACAATTCTTTTTTCTTTAAAAAATTCAAGATTTTCGATTTCTAGTACTGAATAGTCAATATTGCTATTAAAAGCCAAAGCTTTATTAGCTGGTATTGTCCAAGGTGTTGTTGTCCAAATAATGACGCTCGTATCTTTTAAAAACTCTATATTGGTTTCTTTAACTTTGAAAGCAACATAAATGGCATTAGATGTATGATCCTTGTATTCAACTTCTGCATCTGCCAAAGCTGTTTTTTCAACAGTCGACCAAAGAACTGGTTTAAAACCTTGATATAGACTTCCGTTTAAAAGAAATTTTCCTAACTCTCTTACTATTTGAGCTTCAGCTTCATTGCTCATTGTAGAATAATAATTTTCGAAGTCTCCTACAACGCCTAATCTCTTGAATTCTTTTATATGAACATCGATCCAGCCTTTAGCAAAATCTCTACATTCCTGCCTGAAATCTTTGATTGGAACTTCATCTTTATTTTTCTTCTTTTTTTTATATTGTTCCTCAATTTTCCATTCAATTGGAAGACCATGGCAATCCCAACCAGGCACATATACGGAGTCTTTTCCATTCATTTGATGAAAACGAGTAATCATATCTTTTAAAATTTTGTTTAGAGCTGTGCCCATATGAATATGACCGTTCGCATAAGGAGGGCCGTCATGAAGAACAAATTTTTCTTTTCCTTTAGATTTTTTTCTTAGTTTATCGAAAATCTTATTTTTTTCCCATTTCTTTAAAATTTCTGGTTCTTTAATAGGTAAGCTTGCTTTCATCGAAAAAGCTGTTTTGGGAAGTTGAAGAGTATCTTTAGACATTATTTTTTAGCTTGCTTTATATCAAGTTTAATTTGTTTTCTTAAACGTTCTAAGTTTTTAAATTTTTTCTCAGCTCTAATAAATCTCAAAAAATCTACCTTAATAACTTTATTATATAAATTTTTATTAATTCCAAATATATTTACCTCTAATAGTAGATTTTGGCCATTAAATGTCGGTCTGTAACCAATATTTGCAATACCTTTTTTTCTAAAATTATTAGTTTCAGCTATAACTGAATAAACTCCTAATCGAGGTACAATATAATTATTTAAATTTATGTTACATGTGGGGAAACCAATTAGTCTTCCTCTTTGATTTCCTTTTACTACTTTTCCAATTATACACCAATAACGATCTAGAAGTTTATTTGCCTCTTTGATTTTTGATAAAGATATTTTTTTTCTAATCAAACTTGAGGATATTGTCTTTTTTAAATTCAACAATGGATCAGTTATTACAGTTTTATAATTATAAATATTTTCGAATTTTTTTAATGTCTGTGTGTTGCCTTTTCTGTTTTTTCCAAATTTAAAATTATTGCTAACAAAAACATATTTTGATCTTATCTTGTTATAAATAACATTTTTTATAAATTTTTCTGCGGTCAATGAAGAAAAGGATTTATTAAATCTTATGATAATCAAAAAATCAATTTTAAGTTCTTTTAATTGATTTATTTTTTGCTCAAATGAGTTTATTCTATGATTTTTTAATTTTGAATTAAAAAACATTACTGGCATTGGTTCAAAAGTTACTATTCCTAAAGTTATTTTATTTTTTTTAGCCTTTTTTTTTGCCTGTTGTAATACCTTTCGGTGTCCTTTGTGTATTCCATCAAAATTCCCTATAGCAATTACTGAATTCTTATGACGGTTTTCGATATTTAAATTATAATAAATTTTCATGTCACCATTTAAGTTCTTTTTGGAAGTAATTTGTTTGTACATCATATTTTTCTAGTAATAATAATAATTCGTTATCTGTTTTAAATTCTTTTCTGTGAACACCACCACAAATAAATAAGCTATCAATATTTAAATTATTTGCTCCTTTAATATCTGTTCTTAAATTATCACCAATAGCTAAAACTTTTTCACCTTCATTAAAACACATCTTGTAAACTTCCTTGTGAGGTTTTCCATAATAAATAACTTGACCACCTATTGACTCAAAAGTCTTTGCAATAGAGCCTGCACAAAGTTCTTCAATATTTCCTCTGTGAACAACTAAATCTGGATTCGTGCACATAAGTTTCTTCTTTGTATAATTTTGAAGTAAAGTTTTATAATATTCTAAGTCATCTTCTCGATTATCAAAAAATCCTGTACAGAGTATAAAATCACATTTTTCTAAAGTTGTTTTGTTTTCTTTTACCTTTTCAAATATTGAATTATCTTTTGCTGGTCCAAGATGAAAAAATTTTCTTCCAAACTTAAACTGGTTTACTGCTTGCATTGCTGCCTCACCTGAGGTTACAACCTTAGATAAAAACTTTTTATCCATTTTCATTTTTTTTAAAAATTCTATAACTTTTGCACTTGGTCTTGGGGCATTGGATAAAAATACAATTTTTTTTGAATTATCGTTCAAATTTTCTATAACCTCAATCGCTTTTGGATTTAAGGATATTCCGTTATGCATTACTCCCCATAGATCTATTATATAAGTCTCATAAGAGTTAAATATTTCTGATAAATGATTTAAATTTTTCAATTTTTATAGTCTTTCTTTTAATTGTGTCAAAAAATATAGCAAATTCGCCTATTTTTAATGATTTTCACCTCTTGAAATTTTTACAAAACTTACCATATCAGCCCTACATTAAAATTTATAGGAGAAATAAGTATGAAATTTAGACCCCTGCACGATCGTGTGCTTATAAAAGTATTAGATAGCGAAGAAAAAACTGCCGGAGGCATAATAATTCCAGATACAGCTAAAGAAAAACCACAAGAAGGAGAAGTAGTTGCTGTTGGGCCCGGTTCAAAAAATGAAAACGGAAAAATAACACCAATGGATGTTAAGGTCGGTGACATCGTTATTTTTGGTAAGTGGTCAGGAACTGAGATAAAAATAGACAGCAAAGAATATAGCATTATGAAAGAAACTGACATAATGGGAATTTCTAAAGGAAAAAAATAACATTAATTAATTAAAAGGAGAAATATTATGGCAAAAGTAATTAAATTTGATACCGAAGCAAGATCTCAAATGCTTAAAGGTGTTAACACACTAGCTAATGCGGTTAAAGTAACTTTAGGACCAAAAGGAAGAAATGTTGTAATGGACAAGTCTTATGGTGCTCCAAAAATTACTAAGGATGGTGTCTCAGTTGCAAAAGAAATTGAGCTTGATGATAAATTTGAAAATATGGGTGCTCAAATGGTTAAAGAAGTTGCAAGTAAAACTAATGATAATGCAGGAGACGGAACAACAACAGCAACTATTCTCGCTCAAGGAATAGTAAATGAAGGTCTTAAATATGTGACAGCGGGAATGAACCCTATGGATATAAAAAGAGGAATAGACAAAGCAGTTGAATTTGTAATTGAAAAATTAAAAACTACATCAAAAAAAGTTAAAGCAAACGAAGAAGTTGCTCAAGTAGGAACTATTTCAGCTAATGGTGAAAAGTCCATTGGAGATATGATTTCTAAAGCCATGCAAAAAGTTGGTAATGAAGGTGTTATTACTGTTGAGGAAGCAAAAGGTGTTGAAACTGAATTAGATGTAGTTGAGGGTATGCAATTTGATCGAGGATATCTTTCACCTTATTTCGTAACAAATACCGAAAAAATGACAACAGAGTTAGACAATCCTCTTGTGCTTTTAGTGGAAAAAAAATTGACTAATTTGCAACCAATGGTGCCTTTGTTAGAATCTGTTGTGCAGGCTAATAGACCACTAATGATTATATCAGAAGATGTAGAAGGTGAAGCTTTAGCAACTTTAGTTGTGAATAAATTAAGAGGAGGATTAAAAGTTGTTGCTGTAAAAGCTCCAGGTTTTGGAGATAGACGAAAAGCAATGTTAGAAGATATTGCTATCTTAACAGGAGGACAAGTAATTTCTGAAGATATTGGTTTAAAATTAGAAAATGTTAAAATTAACGATCTTGGTTCATGCAAAAAAGTTAAAATTGATAAAGAAAATAGTACTTTAGTTGCTGGAGAAGGTAAAAAATCAGATATCGAAGCAAGATGTAATCAAATTAGATCTGAAATAAGTGAAACAACTTCTGATTATGATAAAGAAAAACTTCAAGAAAGATTAGCTAAACTTGCTGGTGGCGTCGCGGTAATAAAAGTTGGTGGGGCTACAGAAGTAGAAGTTAAAGAAAGAAAAGATAGAGTTGAAGATGCTCTTAATGCAACTAGAGCCGCTGTTGAAGAAGGAGTGGTAATCGGTGGCGGATGTGCATTACTTTATGCAGCGCAAGATTTAGATGGTATAAAAGTTAAGGGAGATGATCAAAAAGCTGGTGTTGAAATTGTTAAAAAAGCACTTCAAGCTCCAATCAGACAAATTACAGCTAACGCAGGTGTAGACGGATCTGTTGTAGTTGGAAAGCTATTGGAAGGAAAAAAATCTTCTCAAGGGTACGATGCGCAGAATGAGGAATACGTTGATATGTTTGCTAAAGGTATCATTGATCCCACAAAAGTTGTTAGATCTGCATTACAAGATGCAGCATCAATCGCTGGATTATTAATTACTACTGAAGCTATGGTAGCAGACAAACCAGAGGAAAAAGATGCTGGTCCTGCTATGCCTCCAATGGGCGGCGGAATGGGTGGTATGGGTGGAATGGGTGGAATGGGAATGTAATTTCACTTACTCAAAGAATTTAAAAAAGGCTGCAATTTTGCAGCCTTTTTTTTTGCAAAAAACAAACACGCTTTAGAGTTTAAAATCAATCCGTCTTTCAATATTCTCAAATTATTATCAGCTAAAGTTTTACCCGTAGAGGTAATATCAGTAATAATTTCGGATGATCCTATAAAAGGATAAGTTTCCGTAGCTCCAAGGCTTGGAATAATTTTATATTGCGTAACTCCTTTAGAAATCAAAAAATCATTAGTTAAATTTGGATATTTAGTCGCCACTCTCAATCTAGAATTTCTTTTAGATCTTATATCAAATGATACCTCTTCAAGATCAGCAATAGTCTGGACATCTATCCAATCATCTGGCACTGCAATGACTAATTTGGCATTACCAAAATCAAGTTTTTTTTGAATATTTATTTTATTCTGTAAATTTTTATCAGACTCTTTTAAGAGATCTAGCCCAGATACACCTATATCTAAAGTTCCGTCTCCTAATCTTTGAATAATTTCTTTAGCGTGAAGAAAAATAATTTTAATATTATTTTCATTTTCAATAGTGCCAAAATAATTTCTTTCTTTTTCACTTTGTAAAATTTTATATCTTCTATCTTTAAAAAACGATATTGCTTTATCTTTTAATCGCCCTTTACTTGGTAAGCCTATAGTGATTAAATTTTTCATATATTTTTTAAATTGATTGCAGCACCAACTGCTGGCGTATTCTTCTTAGCTCCAAGGCTTTTAAGTAAATCATCGTAACGACCTCCCCTAGCAATTTCTTTTTTTCCTGAGAATACTTCAAACACAATTCCAGTATAATATTCTACGTCTCTACCGAAATTCGCGATAAAGTTGATATCTTGACTCAGTTTTTTTAAATTAAGAATGGACTTAACGTCTTTAAATATATTTTTTTTGAGAGAATTTTTTTTAGCAAAATCTAATAACCTTTCGTCAAGTTCGGAGAGTTTGCAGTTTATTTTTAAAAAGGATTTAATAATTTTTACGATTTTTTTTCCATCCACAAAAGATCTTGGATCTTTAATCTTTTTGTCAAATCTATTTAATATTTCTGATATTGATCTTCCAGCAATTACTTTAGCCTGATCTATTTTTTTCATTTCGTAAAATCTTTTCTTATCGGCGTCAAAAGTAACAGCATCAATATCCGTATTTTTTTCCAATCTTTTCAAAAGTTCCTCGAAATAATTTGGTCTCCAAAAATGTCTTATGAGTCTTAACTTCCATCTTTCGGGCATGTCCATAGCATTAATTAAACTTTTAAATAAACCAATGTCACCAACTTTGATTAGTATTTTTTTTCTTTTTATCTTTTTTGCTGAACTTAAAATTGTACTAATAACTTTAAAGTCATCCTGAATTTGATTTTTTGAACCTAGAATTTCAATCCCTAACTGGTCATTGATGAAATCTGTACTTTTATTACTTGATCTTCTATATGCTTGACCAGAATAATAAATTTTTGAGGAAGATTTTTTTTTCAAGAAATTTATACATGAAGCGACTGTTAAATCTGGTCTCAAGCACATTGTTTTTCCATCTTCTCTATCAAAAATGAGCATTGAACTCCTAAATTTTTCTCCTGACCTCTCAATGATATAATCTGAGTCTAAAAGAACATCAGGCTCCGATAAAACAAATCCATTACTTTTAAAATTTTTTATTATAGTTTCAGATAATTTTTTTGATTTCATTGCTCAATCTTTCAATTTCAACTGATTCTTCTTTGCCTGATTTAAGATTTTTTAAAATTACTTTTCCTAGTTTTTTTTCATTATCGCCATACAGAATAACTGCAGGTGAATTGATTTTGTTTGCGTACTCCATTTGTTTTTTTAATTTACCTACACCTGAATAAATTTCGGAACTAATTTTGGAGTCTCTAAGTTTATTTAATATGTTTATATATTCTTCTATTTCAATTGACTCAAAAACACATATTATTACTGGTCTTTTAGCTTTTATATCAAAATCTTTCTTTTGCATTAAAGCAAAAACAAGTCTATCGAGACCAATAGAAATTCCTGTAGCTGGGCAGTCAATATTTCCAAAATTACTAACTAGGTTGTCATATCTCCCCCCTCCACCGATTGATCCAAATTTGACTGTTTGACCAGAGGAATTTTTAACTCCAAATTTCAGTTCAATTTCAAAAATAGGGCCAGTATAATATTCTAGCCCTCTAACTACTGAAGGAGTAATCTTGTAATTATTAAATTTATAAGCAGAAAAAATTTTTTCAATTTTTATCAATTCATCCCAACCCTCTACATTTTCCATAGGTTGTTCACCTTCGATTAAATATTTTTTTATAATAGCTATTTGTGAATCTGATAAATCTGCACCTTTAGTAAAATCCCCTGATTTGTCTTTCCTTCCTTTACCCAACAATTGAATCACGCCGTCTAGGCCAATTCTATCAATTTTATCTATAGCTCTATAAATTGATACTGCTTTAGATAAATCGTTAATATCTTTAAAATCTAAATTTAATTTATTTATCCACTCATCCGTAATTTTTCTATTATTTATATTAATAATATAATCTTTTTTCTCTAATCCGCATTTAGCTAAAATTTCTGATGCCATAATACACAGTTCTGCATCAGCTAATAAATTATCTGTTCCAACATAATCAGCATCGAATTGTAAAAATTCTCTAAACCTACCTGGTCCTGGTTTTTCATTTCTCCAAACAGTCCCTAGTTGATATCTTTTAAATGGTTTTGAAATTTCTAAATAATTTTTTGCAACATATCTAGCAAGTGGCGCTGTAAGATCATATCTCAAAGACAACCATTTATTTTCATCCTTAAATGAAAATACACCTTCATCAGGTCTATCTTTATCGGGTAAAAATTTTCCAATACTATCTGAATACTCAAAACTTGGAGTTTCAAGATATTGAAAACCGTATTTGATCAATATTTCTTTAATATTAGAAATTATAAAATCACGTACGAGTAATTCTTTTTCTTGTCTGTCTACAAACCCTAATGGAAGCTCTTTAGAAGGTTTGTTCTTTTTTTCTTTTGTCATTTTTTGGTACAGCAGGGTGGATTCGAACCACCGACCCCTGGTTCCACAAACCAGTGCTCTAACCAACTGAGCTACTGCTGCATTCCTTTGTTTTTATCTTAATTTTAACTAAATTTATATATTTATGATTATAAGCTAAGCAATAGCTTAGCGTGCATTCTGTGAGAATGTGAGATTAGGTTGGAAATATTTATCTTTATTAACATTGTGCTTTTATAGAAAATAAATGTGACTTTTTCAAGATTTAGTCGACGGGACAATAAAAAATTAGAGTTTATTTAATGCCCCGTTATTACTAATTTTGGAAATTTAGATTAAGATGTTTTCTGCAGTTTTACTGCTGAAGGACCTTTTTCTGTGCTCTCCACTTCAAACGTTAACTCATCACCCTCGTTTAAATATTTTAAACCAGCATCTCTAACCGCTGAAGAATGAACGAACACGTCTTTTTCTTTGTCTTCTCTTTCAATGAAACCATACCCTTTAGTACCATTGAACCATTTTACTTTACCTTTTAGTGTACTCAT
>CABYYE010000013.1 GCA_902523095.1 uncultured Pelagibacteraceae bacterium
TCCTAACACTCAATCAGTCGAAAAAAAAAATACTTTAAAAAAATTAGGCGCTGAACTTATTGAAGTAGATGCAGTTCCATATGCTGATCCTAAAAATTATATTAAACAATCAAAAAAAATAGCTGAAGATTTAAATAAAACAGAAAAGAATGGAGTTTATTGGGCAAATCAATTTGATAATCTTGTTAATACTAAATCTCATATAGAGACGACAGCTGAAGAAATTTGGAATCAAACAGCAGGAAAAGTTGATGCTTTCACTTGTGCTGTTGGAACAGGTGGTACTCTTTCTGGTGTATCCATAGGATTAAAAGATAAAAATAAAGATATTCTAATAGCATTATCTGATCCAATGGGCTCATCTCTATATTCATACATAAAAAATAATAAATTAGAAAATAGCGGATCTTCTATTACAGAAGGTATAGGTACTGGCAGAATAACAAAAAATTTTGAAAAAGCACTAATTGATGAAGCTTTTCAAACTAATGACATTGAAGCACTAAAATTGGTATTCAATTTAATAGAAAAGCAAAAAATTATTTTAGGTGGATCTTCAGGAATAAATATAGCTGGAGCTATTAAATTGGCAAAAAAAATGGGACCAGGAAAAAATATTGTTACAATTTTGTGTGATCACGGAAAAAGATATGCAAGTAAAATCTTTAATAAAAAATTTTTAGAAAGCAAAAATCTGCCAGTTCCTAAATGGTTATAATATTTGGCTTAAAAAAAGCTTGGTTCTGTCAGACCTTGGGTTATCAAAAAAATCTTTAGTTTTTGCTTTTTCTACAATCCTTCCTTCATCCATAAATATCATGTTGTCGGCTACTTCCTTAGCAAAACCCATTTCATGAGTAACAACAATCATTGTCATACCTGCTTTTGCTAAATCAACCATTGAATCTAGTACTTCTTTAATCATTTCTGGATCAAGTGCAGAAGTAGGTTCATCAAATAACATTATTTTTGGTTCCATGCACAAAGCTCTAGCTAAAGCGCATCGTTGTTGTTGTCCTCCAGATAATTGTCCAGGAAATTTTTTGGCTTGGTCTGCAATTTGAACTCTTTCTAAATTTTTCATCGCAACTTCCTCTGCTTTTTTCTTTGGCATTTTCTTTACCCATATGGGAGCGAGTGTACAATTGTCTAAAATTGATAAATGTGGAAATAGGTTAAACTGCTGAAAAACCATTCCTACTTCTGCACGTATTTTTTCTATATCTTTAGTATTTTCAGATATCTCTTTTCCGTCAACTATTATTTGCCCTTCTTGATGTTCTTCTAATCTATTAATACACCTTATCAAAGTGGATTTACCTGATCCTGAGGGGCCACAAATTACAATTTTCTCTTGCTGATTAACTTCAAGATTTACGTCTTTTAAAGCTTGAAATTTATCAAACCATTTATTTACATTTTTAAGTTCTATAATTTTATTCATTTATTTTTCAGTGCTTAATTTTTTTTCTAAATTTTGACTATATCTGCTCATAGCATAGCAAATAATCCAGAAAACTAAACCTGCAAATACATACCCTTCCATAGCCATTCCTAGCCATTTTGGATTGGTTTTCGCTAGATTTACCATCCCAGCTAACTCTAATAAACCTACTACAAAGATTAACGGTGTGTCTTTAACCAGGGCTAAAAACGTATTAGCAATCCCGGGTATAACTAATTTTAAGGCTTGTGGTAAAATTATTAAAAAATGCATTCTCCAATATCCCATCCCTAATGATTTAGCTGCCTCATACTGTCCTTTAGGAAGGGCCTGCAAGCCACCTCTGATTACTTCAGCCATATATGCCGCCTCAAATAATGTAATTGCTATTAAAACTCGTATTAATTTATCGACATAAGTTCCGTCGGGTAAAAACATTGGAAACATAACTGCAGACATAAATAAAACAGTGATCAAAGGTACGCCTCGCCATAATTCTATAAAACCAATTGATGTATATCTAATTGCAGGTAAATTTGATTTTCTTCCTAAAGCTAAAAACATACCTATTGGAAAACACAAAATTAAAGCAAATGCAGAAACTATAAATGTTAGAGATAGACCTCCCCAGGCACCTGTTTCAACATATTTTAAACCAAATTCTCCGCCTGAAATCAGTTTTAAACCTATAATTGGATAAACAAAAAGTAAAAAGATCAATAAGTATTTTTTGAATTTAGTTGGAACAAAAAAAGACGCTCCTACCAAGGCAAATAACATAATAAATGCTGAATTAATACGCCATTGTTCTGCATCTGGGTACATCCCATAAACAAATCGATTAAACCAAACCTTTACAAAAACCCAACAAGCTCCATTACCTGTGCAGTCTTCCTTAGTACTTCCGACAAAATTAGCTTCAAAAAAGAACCAATTTAAGATTGGTGGAATATATTTTATTAAAGCGAAAATAACTACTAAAGATAAAATGGCGTTTAAATTATTTGAATTAAAATTAGTGTTAATCTTATCTAGTAATTTATTTCCACTAAACTCAATTCTAATAAGATATAACCCGATGGTTCCAATAATTAATGGTGCAAAATAGCTCAATTTACTTGGTAAAAAAGCAGTAAAATTTAGTTCTAAAAAAGTGTTAGCTAAAACATCTATAAAACCAATTAAGACAAGAACTCCCCCCAAGGTAACAAAAGTTGTTAAATTTTCTTTAGTAGGTTTAATTGGTATTTGTTTCATTATTTTTCCTTAATGGCCATTTTTTTATTATACCAATTCATAAATACTGAAATAGATAAGCTTAAAGATAGATATGTAAGCATTGTAATTGAAATAATTTCGATTGCTCTACCAGTTTGCATTAAGGCAGTACCTGCAAAAACTAAGACTATATCTGGGTATGCTATTGCCGCTGCTAAGGATGAATTTTTTGTTAAATTTAAATATTGGTTAGTAGTAGGAGGTATAATTATTCTTAATGCCTGAGGCATTACTACTAGTTTTAAAATTTGCCCTTTAGTTAAACCAATAGAGGCTGCAGCTTCTTTTTGTCCCTTGTTTACTCCAAGTATTCCTGCTCTTACATTTTCTGCAATAAATGTTGCGGTGTACATTGACAAAGCTAGTGCAAGAGAAATTAACTCTGGAATTATACTAACCCCACCTTTGTAAACAAAAACTGTTGTAGACAGTTGAGCTAACTCAGGTATTTCAAATGACAAACTTACACCACCAATTAGAAAAGTTAATAATGGCAGTCCGATTAATAATCCGATAGATATATAAAATGTTGGCAATTGTTTTCCAAACTCGTCTCTTTGAATTCTAGAGTACCTAGAAACAAAAATTATTGAAACAATTGCTGCAATTATTGAATAAAGGAATACTGAAAAGTTTGTCCAAATAAACCTTGGCACATACCACCCTTTTACATTTAAAAAGCTAATGTCATAAAAATTAATTGAATCTACCGTTAAAGGCAAAGCTCTTAAAGCTGCAAAATACCAAAAGAAACTAATATTGTATTTAATAGTCCTACTAAAAATGCTTTTGCATAAGAATGAGATCCATCATAATCAATTAATGAAAAAGTGATATCAAATGAGGACTCTTGAGAAAGAAAACCAAAACCAAATGAAATTCCTCTGTTTCCCATGTTGTTTTGGGCATTAATAGTAAAATAAATAACTACTAAAACCAAAAGCAATATTGTCAATATTTGAGGAATTAAATCCTTATTCTTATTACTTAAATTAAGTTTGAAATTTTTAAAATTCATTTAGAGAAGAATATAGTTGAGAATAAAAAAAAGGGCCAGATAAATCCAGCCCTTTTTAATTTTATTAGCAATTATCTTGCTGGTGGTACGTAAAGTATTCCACCTTTAGTCCATAACTCATTGGGACCTCTATTTGGTAAAATATTAGTATCAGCTATGTGTTTTTTGTAGCTTTCACCGTAATTACCAACTTGCTCGATAATTCTTAAACTCCATTCATTATCAAGACCAAATGCTGCACCTAATTCACCTTCAGCACCAACTAATCTTTTTATAGCAGGATTATCTGAGTCTTTTAGGCTTGAAGCATTTGATGAGTTGACACCGTATTCTTCTGCTTCGATCATTGTGTTTAGAGACCATCTTACAATATCTTCCCAAACTGAGTCACCTTGTCTTACAACAGGTCCTAGTGGCTCTTTAGAAATTGTTTCTGGCAATACTTTATGATCATCCGGAGCACTCAATTTAGTTCTTTGAGCAGCTAATCCAGATTTATCAGTTGTATAGGTATCACATCTTCCAGCGTCATAAGCTTGAACAACTTCATCTGCTTTTTCAAATGCAATTGGTTCGTACTTAATATTCTTAGAATTAAAAAAGTCTCTCATGTTTAGTTCGGTAGTCGTACCTGTGTTTGTACAAGCAGATATACCGTCTTTAAAATCATTCACAGAATTGATTCCAGAATTTTTTCTAACCATGAAACCTTGACCATCATAAAAATTCACACCAACAAATGTTAAACCTATGTCAGCATCTCTTGATAATGTCCAAGTTGTGTTACGCGCAAGTACATCGATTTCTCCAGATGTCAAAGCAGTAAATCTTTCTTTTGCACTTAGCGGAGTATATTTAACTTTGTCAGCATCACCTAAGACTGCAGCTGCAACAGCTCTACATACATCAACATCTATACCAGTCCAATTTCCAGATGCGTCAGCATTTGAAAATCCAGGAAGTCCTTGTGAAACTCCACATTTAACAAAACCGGCTTTTTTAGTGTTGTCTAAAGTTTTAGATTTTTTTGAACCTGAACCACCACCACCTTGGCCACAAGCCACAAGTAATGAAGATGCAAGAACTACTAAAATCCATGTTCTAATTGATTTCATCATAATATATGATTTCCTCTCTATCTATTGTTAACAATATTTTTGAAAAATGAATTTCAAAACGGATTGATTATGGATTAAAGCTTATTACTGATCAATATGATTTAACATCTAGTAGAACTTATAACGCACTATATATAGTTCAAAAATCGTAATAATTAGTACATATTCATTTTAACAACCTAAAAAAAATTTTTTATCGATGTTAGTTCGTACAATCTACTGATCGTTCTCTTAAAACTGTCCTCCAATTTGCTAGAGGATTCTAATAAATCTAGTTTTTTGTTCGATGATAAGATTAATGGTATATTTTTTTCGTACAACACATCAATTAATATAATGAAACGTTGTTGTTGGTTGATCAATTCATCAGTAAAATTTGGAATATCTTCAATAATTATAAATTTACATACTTTGGCAATATTAATATAATCTTCTGCTCCAATGTGAGAACCGCATATTTCGCTAAAGTTGAACTTTGCAATCCCTTCATAAAAATTAGAAATTTTGAATTTACGACCTTTGGTACGTATGATTTGTTCCTTTAATTTTTTGTTTTTAGTTAATTTTCTAAATAACTGATTAATTTTAAATCTAACTTTATCAGTTAAAGGATGAAACGCTCCATCTAATTTGCCATGAATTTGTTTTCTGTAATCATTTTCTAAAACTATTTCTTTTTGAATTGAATTTTTTTTAATTATTGAAATAAAAGGTAAAAATTGCTCTCTTTGTAAACCGTCTTTGTATAACTTATCTAATTGGATATTTGACGTAATAATTACCTTGATATTTTCGTGAAAAATTTTTTCAAAAAGTTTACCTAATATCATAGCATCTACGATGTTAGTCACCTGAAACTCATCAAGATATATCAATTTATATTTTTTTTTTAATTCTTTAACAAAATTTGCTATAGAGTTATTTTTAGACTCATGTCTAAAATCATGAAATTTAATCATAAATTCATTAAAATGAGATCTATATTTCGGTGTACTTATACGATCGAACGCAAAATCAAGAAGCATTGTTTTTCCAACACCCACATCCCCATAAAGATAAAAACATGATTTATAGTCATAATTTTTATAAAAATTAAATAGCGGTTTTTTGCTTAGTAAGAATTCTTTAAGCAAATTTATAATCTCAATCTGATGTAAGTTTTTTTCAAAATTGTTTTGAGTACAATGTTCAATAAAATATTCTTTTAATAAATTCAGACTCATTTTGACTCTTTAAATTAAATACATTTGATTTTTTTGAAAAATCATTGTTATTTACATGTATTATTTATATTCAATGTGTATAATAGACAAGTCTAATTAATTATGAAAATTAATCCTAATGGATTTCGAGAATATGATGCTAGATGGATCTTTGAAAAAGAGATTGATTTAGATGGAGTAATTAATCTAGGAAAAGGTCTTGGCTCACAAATAATTAATCATACTAGCAAAACTAATCCAAGAGTAATTGTCGGACACGATTATAGATCTTATAGTGAAAAGATAAAGAAAATGTTAATAAATGGTTTGATTTCAACTGGATGCAAAGTTGAGGATATAGGTTTGTCTTTATCGCCAATGGTTTATTTTGCTCAGTTTAATTTGGATGCAGACGCTATTGCTATGGTGACCGCCAGTCATAATGAAAACGGTTGGACTGGTGTTAAAATGGGTATTAAAAAAGGATTGACCCATGCCCCAGAAGAAATGTCTGAATTAAAATTAATAACATTAAATAAGAATTTTAAAAATGGAAAAGGTGATCTTAAGGAGATAAATGATTTTAAAAATATTTACATACAAGATTTAATAAAAAAAAATAAGATTAGTAAAAAAATTAAAGCTGTTGTTGCTTGTGGAAATGGTACTGCTGGAGTTTTTGCACCAGATATTTTAAGAGGAATAGGTTGCGAGGTTATAGAATTAGATTGTGAACTCGATTGGTCTTTCCCTAAATATAATCCAAATCCTGAAGATTTAAAAATGCTTCACGCAATATCAAAAGCAGTTAAAGATAATAATGCCGATATAGGTTTTGGTTTTGATGGAGATGGAGATAGATGTGGTATAATTGATAACAATGGAAATGAAATATTTTCAGACAAAATAGGTTTACTTATAGCTAGAAATCTTTCCAAAACCCATAAAAATTCTAAGTTTATTGTAGATGTAAAATCTACTGGTTTGTTTGCAAAAGATAAAGTTCTTCTAAATAATAATTGCAAAACAATTTATTGGAAAACTGGCCATTCACACATTAAAAGAAAAGTAAATATTGAAAAAGCACTAGCCGGTTTTGAAAAAAGTGGACACTTCTTTTTTAATAAGCCTTTAGGCTACGGATATGATGATGGAATAAATTCTGCAATTCAGGTGTGTCATCTTTTGGTAAATCAAAATAAAAAAATGAGTGAAATTGTTAGTGAATTACCGATAACCTATCAAACTCCTACAATGGCACCTTTCTGTAAAGATGAGGAGAAATACAAAGTTGTTGATATGATGGTTAAAAAAGTCCAGGAATTAAAACAAAATGAAACTAAAATAGACGGTCAATTAATAACGGAAGTTTTGACAGTAAATGGAGTAAGATTTTCTTTAGAAGATGGATCATGGGGTTTGATAAGAGCTTCTTCTAACAAACCATCATTAGTTGTTGTGACAGAAAGCACAACATCTGAAAATAGAAAAAAAATAATATTCGAATTTATCGATAGTTTGCTCCAAGAAACTAGAAAAATTGGTGAGTACGATCAAAAGATTTAAAGTCTAAAATACTCGTATAAAAATCTTGTGCCTATTACTACTAAAAATATGCCAAAATATTTAGTCATTTTCCTTTTATCAATTCTATGACTGGCCTTAGCTCCTAATCTCGCCATGAAAGCGGTGATAGGAAAAAATATTAAAAAAGCAGGGATGTTCAAAAAGCCGATACTATAAGGCAAATTAGCATTTAAATATGAGCCAGAAATAAGAAAACCAACTGCGCCAAATAATGCTATTACAAAACCAATAGCTGCAGCACTACCTATGGCTTTGTTAATCGGATAACCAAAAAATTTAAGTATTGGAACATTCATTACTGCTCCTCCAATTCCCATAGGAGCAGAAATAAAACCGCTTATGACTCCAGAAATTCCTTTAGCTAGCAATCCCATTTTAATTTCTAAATTTTCCTCTTTTTCTTTTAAAAAAAGTAAATAAAAAGCTAAAATAAAGACGACTACTGTAAAAAATATTATTAAAGGTTTTGTTTTTAAACTCGCAGCTAAAATGGTTCCTAAAATTACTCCTAGCGCAACAAAAAAACCGTAACCTTTCACAATAGAAAAATCTACAGCTTTATGTTGATGGTGTGTTAAAACGGAAACGATTGAAGTTGGGATAATAATTCCAAATGATGTTCCAACTGCTAAATGCATCAAGTACGTTGGTTCAATTCCAGAAATACTAAAAATATAAAATAAAATAGGAACTGTTATTAAGCCACCACCAATACCAAATAATCCTGCTGCAAAACCTGCAGGTATAGCTGAGATAATCATTATAAAAACCAAATATATTGTTTCTGATTGAGAAAGAATGCCCAAGATTATCTTTCTAAAGAAACAGGATTTGTTTTTTTTATCTGATCCATTATGTGATTAACTTTTTGAAGATCTGCATCTCTGATACACATATTTTTTGAAAGATATTGTTTCCAAGTTTTTGAACCGATTTGTCCATGAAATAAACCTACAGTATGTCTCATAATATGATTCAATTGAATTCCTTTGGATGTTTCCTCTTGTATATATGGAATTAGATTTTCCATCACGTCGTTCCTTGTTGGAACATTATTATTACCAAACACTTCTTTTTCTATTTGAGCTAAGAAATAAGGAGAGTGATAAATAGCTCTACCAATCATCACGCCATCAACTTTTAGTAAATGGTTATTGATTTCCTCAATAGTCTTAATTCCCCCATTAATTATAATCTCGTCATTTTTAAAGTAGTCTTTTAATTTATAAACATAATTGTATTTCAATGGTGGTATATTTAAATTTTCTTTTGGACTTAATTTTTTTAATAAAGCTTTTCTTGCGTGAATTATAAATTTTTTTGACCCTGCGTCTTTCGTCGTTTGAATAAATGATTTAAAAAAATCAAAATCTTCAACTTCATTATAGCCTATTCTAGTTTTAACTGTTACTGGAAGATTGGTTGCCTTATTCATTTTCTCGATACATTTAGCTACAAGTTTTGGTTCTTGCATTAAACATGCGCCAAATTTATTCTTTTGAACTTTTTTACTTGGACAACCTAAATTTAAGTTAATTTCTTTATAACCATAGTCTTCTGATATTTTACATGCTTCAGCTAATTCTTCTGGGTTGGAGCCACCTACTTGAAGAGTTACTGGATTAGAAATCTTTTTAAATGATAATAGTTTATTTCTATCTCCTTTAACAATTGCATTAGCTACTATCATTTCCGAATATAAATGGACGTTTTTGCTTATAAGGCTTAAAAAATAAATTTCATGTTTATCAGTGCAATCCATCATAGGCGCAACTGAAACAGTTTTTTTCATAACTACTCTGTTTTATTTTCTTCTTTGGGTGCTTCTTCGCTTAATTCAAGCGGTGCTTCTTCTGTTTCCAAATTCTCTTCTTTGATTTCAGGTTGTTCAGCTTTTAATTCTGAAAGTGCTTCATCAGCTAAACTTTGTTTTTTAACCTCAGGTATTCTTCTTGTTCTTTTTGATGGTAGTATAGCTACACCACTTTTAGAAATTTGACCTTTGTACAAATTTTCAAAATCATCGTTAGTTTCTTCCTCAATTTCTTCTTGCTTTTCTGCTTCATCAGGCTCTTTTCTCAATCTTTTAATAGCATTTTCCCGTAAATCTTTAACAGGAATTTTGCCATCCCCAATTTCTCTTAAAGAGATAATTGTTCTTTTATCATTATCTTCGTCAACTAACATTTGGACACCTGAGTTCAATTGAACTGTTCTTTCTTTTGCTAACAATACTAAATCGTATTGATTATCAATTTTTTCTAAACAGTCTTCTACTGTAATTCTTGCCATGATGAAGATTGTTTATTCAATTAATTTTAAGAAATCAAGCTAATTTTGAAGTTTTACTGGTTCTAAATTTTTTCTAAAAAACAGCAATAATAACAATGAGATTACGATATAAGATCCACTTATAAAAGCAATAGTTTCTATTGAAAACCCTTGGTCAATCAAAATGCCAAATAATGCTGTTCCAAATGCTGTTGAGAAAACCATTAGTGCTGTTGTCAAAGCTTTAATGCTTCCTATGTATCTAACTCCATAAATCTCTGCCCATGTTGATGAACCTAGAACATTTGCTAGACCATTAGAAACTCCTATTAATCCTAAAAAAATAAATGCAACTAATTCATTATCGAATAACATCAGGCAAATCATAGATAGCAATAATGGAAGATTTATAATTGGTATCAATTTTCTACTTGTAAATTTATCAACTAAAAGACCTGCCAAAATTAAAGAAAGTATAGAAGTAGCCGAATAAAGCATAAATGCTTTAGGAATTGAATATATGTTCCACAACTTTTGCTCAGAAATAAAAGATTGATAAATAAATATTCCTGTAATTATCCATGGGCCTGCCAACATATTTAATGATATAATATAAAATCTGTAATCTTTAATAACTTCTAAACGTGACCAGCTTTTAATTATATTTTTTTTAGGGCCCAAACTATTACCCTCACGAGAATCTAAATTTATATTTTTAACAAATTTAAATATTACAATAGGTAGCAATAATATAATAATTACAGCAACACCTTGCCAAACTAACCTCCAAGAAAAAATAAGAATAAAATATGTTACTAAAATTGGTAGAACGAATTCTGCAGAAGACAAGCCAAACCAAGTTATACTTAAAGCTTTTCCTCTAGACTTATCAAAATATCTTGAAATAGATGTTGTTGCAGTATGACTCATCAAACCTTGACCTGAAAATCTCATTAAAAAAATTCCAATTGCTAATAAATAAATATTAGTTATAAATGAAAAAAATAGAGATGAAAAAGAAAGCAATAAAACAACAAAAAATGAATAACCTAATAATTTATAGTCATCTATTTTTTTTCCAACCCAAATTAACAAAAGACTAGAAAAAATTGTGGCCATGGCATAAATATTTCCAAATTGACCATGGGTGATACCTAATTCATTTCTTATTGGTGCGTTAAACAACCCCAAAAAAAAGCTCTGTCCAAAACTGGAAAAAAATGTAAATATAAATCCAAATATTATTACTTTTTTATTTAATGAGAGGTTAATCATTTATGAGTTGTAAAGTTGCTTTCATAGGTTTGGGTGTCATGGGTTATCCCATGGCAGGTTATATATCAAAAGCTGGGCACAATGTAACTGTTTATAATAGAACAAAATCAAAAGCAGAAAAATGGATTAAAGAATACAAAGGTAACTTGGCTGAAACTCCAATGGATGCAGTAAAGGAAAGTGATTATATTTTTACATGTGTTGGGAATGATAACGACTTAAAAGATGTTACCTTAGGAGATAAAGGACTTTTTAAAACTGCTAAAAAAGGTTCAATTTATATCGACAATACAACTGCTTCAGCAAACATTGCTAGAGAACTTTATAAAGAAGCTAAATCAAAAGGATTTGATTTCTTAGATGCGCCAATTTCTGGTGGACAGGCTGGTGCAGAGGGAGGAACCTTAACTGTAATGGTTGGTGGGGACGAGGCTCCATTTGAGAAGGCTGAACCAGTAATTGATTGTTATAGCAAAAAAATTAAATTACTCGGACCGTCTGGTAGTGGGCAGTTAACTAAGATGGTTAATCAAATTTGTATAGCTGGTTTAGTTCAAGGATTATCTGAAGCAATTAATTTTGGAATGAATGCAGGTTTAAATATGCACGATGTCATTGAGGTAATTTCCAAAGGTGCGGCTCAATCTTGGCAAATGGATAATAGACACAAAACAATGATCGAAGACAAGTTTGATTACGGGTTTGCAGTTGATTGGATGAGAAAAGATTTAAAAATAGCAATGGATGAAGCAAAGAAAAATAATTCTCCCCTACCTATAACTAAAGTCATTGATGAGTATTATGCTGAAGTACAAAAGATGGGTGGTCAAAGATGGGATACTTCAAGCTTAATCAAAAGATTTAGAAAGTAAAGTATGCAACCAGCATACTACGAAAACTTCGAAGAAATCCAAAAAAAGTTATGGTTCATGCTAGATGATGCTGTAATAAATAGAAGTTCACCTTTTAGGATACCAGTTTTTATTTGTGCTGATCAAAGCGACATCGATGGAAGAATAGTAGTTTTAAGAAAATCAGACAAAAGTAATAACGTATTGCAATTTCATACAGATCTTAGATCTCCAAAAGTAGATATACTTAAGAAAAATAAAAACGCTTCTTTAGTTTTTTACGATAAAGAAGAAAAAATTCAATTAAGAGTTAAAGTCACTTGTGAAATTAACAATAAAAATTCACTAGCTGAAGAAGCTTGGAAAAAAACTCAACATATTAGTAGACGATGTTACCTTACAGATGATGCGCCTGGCACTACTTCAGAAAATCCAACGTCAGGTATGATTTCAAAATTGGAGGATTTTGATTATACAATGGAGCAAAGTGAAAAAGGATATGAAAATTTTACGGTGATCAAATGTAATATTAAGTCTATTGAATGGCTATACTTGGCTGCTAAAGGTCATCGAAGAGCTATTTTTAATTTTGAAAATAAAAAGAATAGTTGGTTAGTTCCCTAAGTTTTTTATAACTTTTTCTTTTGAAGTTCCCAAATTAATCTCGTCAAAATAAACTACCATATTAGGGTAATCTTTATCACCGTGTTCTCTTTTCCAGCCACTTACAAAAGTTTGATATATCCCGAAGTCTAATCCGACACCCCTTTTAGTGTAAGGTGTAATATTTTTTATGTTTAAAGCCTCTAATATTAATTTATCGTTCACCCAAACTTTTAAGTAACCATCTTCCTCTCTTGAATAGCGAGCATTAATTAAAATATCAGTCCATTTTCCTTTCATATCGTTAATCTTAATTCCCTTTTTCATTTCAACATATTCTCCGCTCCACATTCTTCCAATTTCCAACCATTGGTTGCTTCTGTCAGTTACCATTAAAATTGGTTTCCATCCTTTTTCGTAAAGTTGCATGAAGGTAGTTCTAACTGGAGCTACTGATTTATAATCTTCGGGTAGAAAAATTGAGGCAGAGTACCAATAATCTTTTTTTCCTTTTTGGTGTTCTTTAAATTGACCCTCGACTCTTTGTCTATCTTTTTTACAATCATTATGACCCTCGTCTTTACCACAGTCTCCTAATCTTACCTCAAATCTGTAAGATTTCTTACCTGATCTTACAGGATGTCCATCATTAAAATTTACTAAATTAAAACCATATTTTTTTTTATGGGAGGTGGTTTTCTTTTTAACTTGTGTGTTAGAGACATCTTTACTGTTCTTCGCTTCTGCAAAAGAAAAGCTTATCACTAAAAAAAGTGTGGTTAAAAATAATATGAATTTATTTTTTATATTTTTTGTAATTAGCAACATAGTGTTCAGCATTTTCTTTAATGCTTTTTATTTCTTCATCTGTAACTTGTCTAACAATCTTACCTGGGCTTCCTAGCACTAAAGATCTCTCCGGTATTACTTTATTCTCCGTAACGAGAGCATTGGCCCCTATAATTGAATTCTTTCCAATCTTTGCTTTATTTAAGATCGTGCTACCTATTCCTATTAAGCAATCATCTTCGATAACACATCCATGAAGCATTACTAAATGACCCACAGTTACATTCTTTCCTATTATTGCTGGACAACCAGGATCTGTATGCACCACACTACCATCTTGGATATTTGAGCCCTCTCCTATTGTGATAGTTTCTACATCACCTCTTAGAGTAACGTTAAACCAAATATTCGAATCCTTTTTTAAATCTACGTTTCCGATTACTACTGCATTTGGTGCAACCCAACTGTTTGGGTCTAGTTTAGGTGTTTTGCCTTCAAAATCATAAATCATAAAATTGCTGTATAATTAAATTATAACTCTTATAATATATTATGGCTTTAACTAAAACACCAATTTGTGACTTCGGTAAAAAAGCAGAGAATTTTAATCTTAAATCAGTTGAAAACAGACTAATATCTTTAAAGGATGTTAGGGGTCAAAACGGAACTTTAATTATGTTTATTTGTAATCACTGTCCTTATGTTAAGGCGATTATAAAAGATTTAGTAAAAGATTGTGAAAACTTAAGAGATTTTGGGGTAAATTCAGTAGCAATAATGTCGAACGATACAATAAATTATCCTGAGGACTCATTTGAAAAAATGATTGAGTTTGCAAAAAGTAATTATTTTAAAGAATTACAATATTTGTTCGATGAAACACAGGAGGTTGCAAAAAAATATGGAGCTGTTTGTACTCCTGATTTTTTTGGTTACAACAGAAATTTAGAATTACAATACAGAGGCAGAATCAGGGAATTAAAAGATTTAAAACCATTAAGAACAGGTTATAGTGATTTATATTTAGCGATGAAATCAATAGCTGAAACACAAAGAGGTCCAAAAGAACAAATTCCAAGTATGGGATGCAATATCAAATGGTTTAAATAATGTTTTTAATTACTACAAGAAATTTCCCCCCAGATATTGGAGGAATACAAAATTTAATGGAAGGCTTAGCTCTAGCTCTTTTAAATCACGGACCAGTAAAAATATTTGCTGATAGCTTTGTTGGTGCTGAAAATTATGATCAGTTTTCTAAGCTTAAAATTGAACGAGTCACAGGATTCAAGTTTATTAAAAAATACAGGAAAGCAAATCTCGTTAGAGATTTCATTAATAACAACGAATTAAGAGCGGTTTTTTTTGACCATTGGAAAAGTATTGAAAATATAGATATTGACGTATTAAAAAAAACTAAATCATTTTGTCTTGTCCACTCTAAAGAGATTAATCATGCTATTGGAACTTCTTTAAATAAACGAATGTTAAATGCTTTAGATAAAGCTGATTACATTGTAGCTAATTCCAAATTTACAAAAAAACTTATAGAAAATTTAGGATTCAAAAAGACTAATATAAAGATTATCAATCCTGGATGTAATTATCCATTAAAAGTTAAACCTGACTTTAAAAAATTTGCTCAGAAAAAATATGGTAATTCATTTCCTAAATTAATTACTATTTCACGACTAGATGGTAGAAAAAGTCACCAAAATATTTTGATGACTATAAAAAATCTTTTACCCAAATTTCCTAATTTAAAATATATATCTATAGGTGATGGTGAAAAAAGAGAAAGTTTAGAAAATTTAAAAATTGAGCTTGAGTTAACTAAAGAGGTAGAGTTTATATATAAAACAACAGAACAAGAAAAAATAGGTCTATTACAAGAGTCTGATATTTTTTTAATGCCATCAATTATCTATAAAAAGTCAATAGAAGGATTTGGTATTTCTTTTATTGAAGCTGCTGCTTACGGCGTACCATCCATAGGAGGAATTTATGGAGGTGAAGCAGATGCAATTATAGAAGGAAAAACTGGTTATCTGTGTGATGGTAATGATCTAAGCTCTGTTTACCAAACATTATTAAAAACTTTAAATAATGATCATTATAAAGAACTTGGTACAAACGCTTTAGAATTTTCAAAACAATTTAGTTGGGATAAGATTATCAAGAAATATATTGAATTAATTTAAATTTTTTTTTATAAGACTTAAAACTGTCTCAACATCTAACTCTGACAATTTGTTTACACTTATAGTTTTAAAATTATCATTTTCAATGCTTACTTTTTTAGCTGATGTATGGCTACCAAATAAAGCTAAACCCTTTTTTTTTAAATGAGAAGCTATATGAGCTGGACCTGTGTCATTTGCTATTACAAAAGAGGATTCTTTAATCAAAGAAATCAGCATTTTAATATTAATGGACTCTCCATTCATAGTAACAATGTTTGCGTTTAAAGATTTTGCATCTTCAATTTCATGTGGACCAGGAGCAACTAAAATTGAATAATTGTTTTTATATTCTCTTCTAATTTTTGATATTAAGTCTTTAAAATATGGCCATTTTTTATTTTGGTTTTTTTTCGAACAAAATGGAAAAATTAGAATAAAATTTCTATTAGTATATTTTTCAATTAATTTTGTTATATCTTCCTGAGCCCATCGTAAATCTACTTTCTTAACATACTTTAAAGGTATGTTGCTTTTTGATAGTTGTAGTTCCATTCGATCTAAAACAGGATAAGTATCAAAATCTTTTTTACTTTGTCCTGGTTCTAAAGTGTTAATTGATGACGACCATTCTGCATTTTTTAAAATAAATTTTTTATAAAAACTAGTTCTGCTTGAATTTTGTAAGTCAAAAACTTTCTCAAAATTATATTTTGAAAGCAATGTTTTTAAATTATATAAATAAAAAAAATTCCATCTGGGCAATCTTTTATCAATGATTACTCCATCTAAATAAGGGCACTCAGACATAAAGATAGAATACGGAGCTGATGTTAATAATAACACCTTTCTATTTTGATAATATTCTTTTATATCTTTCATAGCTCCATTAGCTTGTATTAAATCACCCAACGAGCCATGCTTTATAATTAAAATATTTGACATTATTGAATCCAAGTATATTTATTAACTTAATATAATCTATAATAATTAATATGAATACAAAATTAGGTAAAATATTAGCAGAAATATCAGCTGGCGAACTAATAGATAAAATAACAATCTTAGAAATTAAAAAAGAAAAAATTAAAAACAAAGAAAAACTTAGTGAGATAGAGAAAGAATTATTATCTTTAAATCAATCAACTAACAAATTTATTCCAAATATATCTGCAATTTCTAATTCCAAAAATAGACTTAAAGAAATAAATTTAAAATTATGGGATATCGAAGATGGTAAAAGAGAGGCTGAAAAAAATAGTAATTTTGGTGAAAAATTTATTGAATTAGCCCGTAACGTATATAAATTCAACGATGAGCGAGCTAAAATTAAGTTAGAAATAAATAATAAATTAGGTTCAAATATAAAAGAAGTGAAATCTTACGAATAATTAATTTGAATTTAGACTAGGAATTTTCTGTCGTAACGCTTTTGCAATTTTTGGGTCAATAGTAGTAGTAATTACACCTTCCTTTTTTTTTAATTCTTTTAGAATTTTTCCATCAGGAGATATTATTAATGAATGGCCATAAGTTTTTCTTCCATTATAATGAGTTCCACCTTGAGCTGGAGCAAATATATAAGAAAAATTTTCTATAGCTCTCGCCTTTAATAAACTATGCCAGTGTTTTTTTCCAGTTGTTTCGGTAAAAGCAGATGGTACTGATATAAATATTGAACCTTTTTGTGCTAGTTTTCTAAATAGATTAGGAAATCTTAAATCATAACAAATGGTCATGCCTAATCTTCCCCAAGGCAAATTAAAGAAATTTATTTTTTTACCTGCGTTAAAAATTTTAGACTCTAAATATTTTTCTTTTTTACTTAATTTAGCATCATACATATGAATTTTATCATAATAAGATCTAATTTTTCCAGCACTATCTATTAATATAGATCTATTAACTAATTTATTTTTGTTGATTTTGATAATTAATGATCCGATTAAAATCCATTTTTTATTTTTTTTTGCTATTTTTTTAATTCCTTTTAGATAGAAATCTTCATTCATAGGTCTACAAGATTTGAGTAAAGCTTTTTTGTTAAGAGAAAAGGTTGAGGAATTTTCTGGAGTTAAAATAAAATCAGCTTTTTGACTAATTGCTTTGTAAATTAATTTTATGGTTTTATTTAAGTTGTCCTGAATAAGATTATTTGACCTTAATTGTATACAAGAAACCCTAAACATTACTTCATTATAGATGAAGCAAAATTCCATTTACAGTCAAAACTGGGGATATATGCTCCAGATATTTTTACATTACCAAAGTTTTTATCTAAAACTTTACACCAGTTTTCAACTTGTTTAGGTTTTTTATCATGGCTACCAACTTGAGCAGTAATAACACCACCTTTTTTTAGAATTCTTTTTAAACCTTTCATATTTTTCTTAGCTAAATCAATACAATACTGATCATCATTTAGATCTACAAAAATTTTATCATATTTAGAATCTTCAATTTCTTTGATGCTTTTAAATGCATCTCCCCAAAAAGTTTTTATCTTATTACTTTTTTTTACTTTAGAACAAATTTTTGGTAAGTGACGATAACAAACATCAACTATTTCTGGATCAAGTTCAAACCAGTCTATATAATTAGAATTACTTTCTAAGCAAGCTCGAGCAACTCCTCCGTCTCCGCCTCCAATAATCGCTACATTATTATTTTTCTTACTTAAATCATAGCTTGATTTAAAAAAGTTTGAACTATAAATTTTTTCATCTTTTTCGGCTACTTGAATTTCATGATCAATAAATAAAGCATGACCAAACTCTTCCAAATCCATTATTTCAACAAACTGACCTACTTTTGATGTAAATTTTTCCAGAACATCTTTTACAACATAGAATTTCTTTTGACCTGGAGTACTATAAATATCATTATAGAGACTAATACTGCTTCGATCAAAAGCATTTGTTACAGCTCTCTTATGATCAATCTCTTTCCTTAATATTTTAAGAGCAACTTTTGGGTTTACTTTACCACAAGTAAAAAAATCAAAACTAATTACTCCTCTTTCTGGAAATGTATGAAAACTAAAGTGGCTTTCGGCTAGTAAGGCTACTAAAGTAAATCCTTGAGGTTCAAATTTATGTGATGAAACATTTAATATTTCAACTTTTGCGGCTTTTGCTATTTTGTATATTACTTTTTCGTAAAATTCTGGCGAATAATCTTTTTTAACTCCAAGAAAATCGATGGTTATGTGTTCCCCGACTTTGATCATTAAAAAACTATCCTTTTTTATAATTTTTAAATTTTTCTAAGACTATTTTCATTTCTTTTTTTGAAAGAATCTTAGGCACTCCAATTCTTATGGCATTTATATATTGAAGGCAAATATTTTCGATCTCTTGAGCAAGTTCAAAAGTTTTTTCTAAATTTTCTCCAAAAGCAACCTGGCCGTGATTAGCGATTAAACATGCGGTTCTATTTCTAAGAGCTTTGATAATATTTCTTGAAAGAGTTTTTGTTCCAAAAGTTGCATATTTGCTGCATTTAATATCCTCTCCACCGGCTACTGCAACCATGTAGTGAAATGCTGGAATATTTTTTTGATGACTTGAAACAGCCGTAGCGCAAGTAGAATGGGCGTGAACTATTCCTTTAGCATCTTTTTTATTCACATAAATATCTTGATGAAATCTCCATTCCGATGAAGGTTTGCCTTTTTTTTTATTATAGACACCTTTCAAAGATACAAAAACAATATCTTTAGATTTCAAAGAGTCATACTTTCTTCCAGATGGTGTTATATAAAATCCCTCTACTCCTTTTTCTTTAGCTCTTACTGAAATATTGCCTGATCTTAAAGCAGATAAATTAGTGATATTTAATTTTTTAGAATATTTTATTACTTCTGATTTTAGCTTGCTCATAAAATTCTAGAAGATATATAGTCTAAGATTTTTTGATTATAATATTGAAAACAAGTTGCATGATCCATTCTATGACCGTCTTTGACAGGTTCTTTTCCATTGGCAAATTCTAAAAAACATTTTTGACCATTGATTGTATAGTCTTCTGAAATAATAATTCTTTCTAAACCAGGTATCTCATCGAGCCAGTCAGATAATAATCCTTCGTAACTATCTTTTGGATGTGTAAATGCAAGTAAAGGTAAATTTTTAGAACTTTTTATTTCATCAATTTGTAACTGTCTAACAACTGAAGGTCCTGGTCTTCGTTTTTTGAAACTTTCTAAAGCGGCTTCGGGGCCAACTTTTGCAGCTTTATCTTTTTTTGAAATTTTACCAAAACAAGCTTGATTGAGAGAAATACCTCCGCCTGCTGCATTAGGATGTTTAGCAAAAAGCATTAATGTCATAAGCCCACCACACGAATGCCCGGTGATTATTATTTGTTTTTTTGGAACACCCATCCCAATTAATTGCTCTATTAGTTTGATGTTTGCATCTATCCTTTTTTCGAGTTTATGTTTTCCTTTATAGGGTCCTACGTATTTTTTATGATATAAATGGTATTTTTCTAACATTTGATCACCTTCTAAATGATTAGTGCAAAAATTGTACACCATTATTTCTTTACCTTTTACTTTTTCCCCAATAAGTGATGCCATATTTCTAACATTGCCTATCCAAGTGCATTTATTCTTTTTTTTAGAATCGTTAGAAGACTGCCACTTCTAATTTGCCCGTTTAAAAAAATTTCTTTTCCATTAACTAATTTTCCACCCATAAAATGTGAATTTTTATCATTTTTTTTGAAAATTACTTGTGCAAAATAATTGTTAGCTCCAGTTTCGTTACTATGTACTTTAGTTATTCCTTCTGCAATTTTTTTTTTTTGATTAGTTGATAAATTTAGGTTTGAATATTTTAATATATATGTTGGCATTCAAAATTTTTAATTTATTTTTATTTTTGATTCAAGAGCGCTCCGTAACCGGTTATAGGTAAGCTATATCCACAGGATCTTACAGAGTCCCAAATTAACGTTTGGTTACTTGAAAAAACTGGTTTTTTAATTATTTTTTCAATTTTATCAATATAATTTAAAACTTTTAGTGCTGTACAAGAAATAAATAGAGCATCCGCATTTTTTGTTTCTAGTTTAGACGATATGTTTAAGATATAATTTGGATCAACATTAGCAAACTCTGAGTCTAAATTCAAATTAAGACTAGCTAATGAGATTACTTCTATGTTTTTTTTAGTAAAATATCTCAGGATTGTTTTATTAACTTCTTCAGGATATGGAGTTAATAAAGCGATTTTTTTAATATTCATTATCTTAAAAGCTTTAATTGCTGATGTTACTGGAGTTGTAACGTAACAGCTAGGTTTGGCTTGCAACACCTTTTCTTTTACTTCATCTTCTCCAATAACAATAGTGCCTGAAGTGCAACCATAAGCAATAGTATTAATTTTTTCGTTTGGTAAGATTTCACTAGTTACTAATTGAAGATCATTTTTCATTTTTATCAAGTTGTCTACTGTTAGTGGATTTTTGTTGTGAATACGATTGACAAATACTTCTATCGGTAAATTTTTGCAAACCGTATTAAAATCTTTTTCGATAGTCTGATCTGTTGATAAAGCAATTAAACCTATTCTTGCGAAAGTTCGATTTATAAATTTGGTTTTAAAATGTTTAATTCTTATATTCATAGCTTAATAATACTTTTAAAATAAAAAAAGGGCCAATTAATTTTGGCCCTTTTTAAAATTAAGCTGATACAATTTTGTAAATTATGCGAATACTTCGCCCCAAGTGCCTCTTGTAGAAGCTTTAGAATATTCTGTAGCTCTGCCTTCAAAGAAATTCATGTGTTCAACCCCATTTAACATAGTGTCTAACCATGTTAATGGGTTTCTCTTAACATCGTATATTGGATTTAATCCTAATTGCTCTAATCTTCTATTACCAATAAATCTAATATATTGTTTAACTTCTTGTGCAGTTAAACCGTCTAATGGACCCATTTGAAAAGCTAGATCAATAAAAGCATCTTCATGTTCGACTATTGTTTTACAAGCATCATATATTTCATTCTTTAACTTGTCATTCCAGATTTGTGGCTCTTCTTTTACAAAATCTTTAAAAAGTCTGATCATAGAATTACAATGTAAAGTTTCATCTCTAACGGACCAAGTTACTATCTGGCCCATTCCTTTCATTTTATTAAATCTTGGAAAATTTAAAAGAATAGCAAAGCTCGCGAAAAGCTGAAGACCTTCAGTAAATGCTGAAAAAACAGCCATCGTCATTGCAATATTATGTTTAGATTTGACATCGAAACCTTGCATATAATCATATTTATCTTTCATCTCTTTATATTGTAGAAATGCTGAGTATTCAGTTTCAGGCATTCCAATAGTATCCAAAAGATGTGAGTAAGCAGCAATATGAACTGTTTCCATTGCAGCAAAAGCTGTCATCATCATTAAAACTTCAGTAGGTTTAAAAACTGTTGTGTAGTGTCTTAAATAACAATTGT
Source organism: uncultured Pelagibacteraceae bacterium (assembly GCA_902523095.1). GTDB lineage: Bacteria > Pseudomonadota > Alphaproteobacteria > Pelagibacterales > Pelagibacteraceae > Pelagilacustribacter. The sequence continues at coordinate 22,080 of CABYYE010000013.1, forward strand.
TAACTTCTACATCAGCTTGAGTAAAAAATCTAAAAATATGGGTTAAAAGATTCTTTTCCTCTTTAGTTAAATTCTTCTGCCAATCTCTTACGTCATCACCAAGAGGAACTTCCTCTGGTAACCAATGAATTCTTTGCTGAGTTAACCAAGCATCATAACACCATGGGTATCTAAATGGCTTATATACTGGATTTTCTACTAATAATCCCATTTTTTTAGGTTGGATAATTCCTGGCTTAACTTTTTCTGCTATTGACATGATAAACACTCCTCATAGTTGTTATCTTTATTATTTGATTCATTCGATTTCGAATAAACATTTTTCGTCACATCTGTTGATGATCCTGTTGTTACATTTTCAGCTCTTTGGATGGATTTAGATCTGCAATAGTAAAGGCTTTTCAAACCTTTTTTCCATGCTTGAAAATGAATATTGTGAAGCTCTTTTTTATGTATATCTGCTGGCACAAAAACATTTATAGATTGTGCTTGAGAAATATAAGGTGTTCTATCTGCACCTAATTCAACAATCCATCTTTGATCAATTTCAAAAGCAGTTTTGAAGGTATCTTTTTCTTCAGCAGTCAAAAAATCTAAGTGAGAAACTGAGCCCTGATTTGTAGTTATTGTAGACCAGATTTCGTCTGTATCTTTCTTGTATTTTTGTAGAACCTTTTTTAAATATTTATTTCTAACATTAAAGGATCCAGATAAAGTCTTGTGTGTGTAGCTATTTGCGGCTATTGGTTCAATACCTGGAGAGGAACCACCACATATAATTGAGATAGAAGCGGTTGGAGCAATCGCGGTCTTGTTTGAAAATCTTTCTTTAATACCATATTCGGCTGCATCTGGACATGATCCTCTTTCCTCTGCAAGTGTTTTAGAGGCTGCATCAACTTTTTCTTGAATGTTTTTAAATATCTTTTTGTTCCATACTTTGCTCATTACAGAACCGAATGGTATGCTTTTTTGTTGAAAATAAGAATGTAGACCCATAACGCCCAAACCAACACTTCTCTCTCTCATTGCAGAATATTTAGCATGAGCAAATTCATCTGGTGCTCTGTTGATAAAATCTGTCATAACATTGTCTAAAAATCTCATTATATCTTCAACAAATTGGGTATCATCTTTCCATTGTTCGTATGTGTCTATATTTAAAGATGATAAACAACAAACTGCTGTTCTTTGTTTGCCATCATTATCTAAGCCGGTAGGCAAGGTAATTTCACTACAAAGATTTGATGTTTTAACTTTTAAACCCGCTAATTTGTGGTGTTGAGGTATTTGTCTGTTAACTGTATCGATGTAAATAATGTAGGGTTCTCCAGTTTCAATTCTGGCAGTTAAAAGTCTAATCCATAAATTTCTTGCAGGTATAGTAGATTGAACCGATCCATCGTAAGGGCTTCGTAGTGCCCACTGGCCGTCAGTTTCTACCGCTCTCATAAAATCATCTGTAACTAATACTCCATGATGTAAATTAAGAGATCTTCTATTGACATCTCCTCCAGTTGGTCTTCTCATTTCAATAAATTCTTCAATTTCTGGATGATCGATTTGCAAATAACAAGCCGCTGATCCTCTTCGCAAAGAACCTTGACTGATTGCCAAGGTTAAAGAATCCATTACTTTTATAAAAGGAATAATTCCCGAAGTTTTTCCAACTTTTCCTATCTTTTCCCCAATAGATCTTAGATTACCCCAATAACTACCGATACCACCGCCTCTCGCTGCCAACCAAACATTTTCTTCCCACAAGTCAGTAATACCTTCTAAGCTATCGTTAGCCTCATTTAAAAAACAAGATATAGGTAATCCCCTTTCAGTTCCGCCGTTAGATAAAACTGGGGTTGCTGGCATAAACCAAAGATTGCTTATATAATTATATATTCTCTGGGCATGCAAATTATCATCTGAATAAACGCTAGCCACTCTAGCAAACAAGTCCTGGAAACTCTCGTTTTGGCCTAAATATCTATCCTTTAGTGTTGCTTTACCAAAGTCAGTTAATTTCGAGTCTCTAGATCTATCAATCTTAATGGTTATGCCTTTTTCATTTTGAAAAAGTTCCGTATCTCCAGATAAAGAGAAAAGATCAGGTTTTTTTGGTCCATTGTTATTATTGATTTCATTTTGGTTCTTTTGGCTTAAACTGCCGACAGCTTTCTCTATTGCCAATGATACGTTTTTATTCATTTTTACCCTATTTTATTAGAATTATTAACAAAACAACTACATGTTGTGCTATAGATTGATTAATATACTATATAACATTTAAATCAATAGAACATTATAAGAACATTTAAATAATTTTGCAAGTGGAAAATAGTGTTAATAAACATATTAATGAAATTAGTTTAAAATTCAGAACTATTTTTCATTTGTAGATCCTTAAACTCAAAGTATTTTGGCGCGCCCTGGAGGATTCGAACCTCCGACCCTCGGTTTAGAAAACCGATGCTCTATCCAGCTGAGCTAAGGGCGCATTATTTAAGATACTATATTTACTTAAAAACATACTAGATGGTCAATAAAAATCGGTTTTTTTATCCCAAATTCTTCTCTAATCTCATGATAATGTCCATGGTGGGAATCAACTGAAATTGGTATTAAATCATCATTTTTAGTTTTGACTATATAAATAAATTCAGTTCCTCTAAATTTTCTGTCAATAACCTCAAGTTTTAAATCGCTTTTGTCATCATGTTTAAGATCATCTGGTTGTAATAAAAGTTTAACTGTTGATCCTTTAGAAAATTTTTTAATAATATTTCCTTTTATTTTACCTAAGTCAGAGTTTTCTAATGTTTCATTATCAAGAATTTTAGCATCTACTAAAACTCCTCTGTTAAGAAATTTTACTATGCCTACAGAATTTGGATAATGATAAATATTATAAGGTGTATTATATTGCTCTAATTTTTGATTTAAAATAATTCCACATTTATCACCCATGTAGAAGGCTTCATAAGAATCATGGGTCACCATAATAGTTGTAATTTTTTTTTTTTTTAAAATCTTTTTTATGTTAGCTTGAAGTTCACCTTTTAAACTATGATCAATATTAGAAAAAGGTTCGTCTATCAATAACAAATCTGGGCTGGACATAAGAGACCGCGCTAAAGAAACTCTTTGAGCCTCTCCTGCACTAATTTGATGAGGAAACTTATTTTGCAAATTGTTAATATGTAAAATATTTAAAAGTTCATCTATACTTATTTTTGTCGACGACGTTGGGTTTCTTTTTAAACCAAAATTGATATTATCAATTACGTTATAATGAGGAAAAAGACTATTGTCTTGAAAAGATAAAGCTATATTTCTTTTTTCAGGTTCTACGTGCAAACTTGATGATGAAATCAATTTATTTTTTAAAAATATTTCACCACTTTCAACTTTTTGTAACCCTGCAATAGAACGAAGAATTGTTGTCTTACCAACTCCAGAAGGGCCGAGCAAGCACACTATTTCTCCAGGCTCATTAATTTTTAAATTAAAATCTATAACTTTATTTTTTCTACTTGCGCTGAATGTAGAATTTTTGATTTCAAAGTAGCTTTCAGTCATTATAACAATATATCCTTATTTTTCTAAAAGTATATATTTTGAAGTAACAAATATCATTAAACCAGCCCAGAATATCAAAAATAATGATGGTAAAGCTGCAGCTTCTAAAAGATCTTGAGATGCATAGATATATGCTTGCGTAGCAAAAGTCTCAAAATTAAAAGGGCGAAGAATTAATGTCATAGGTAATTCTTTAATAATTTCAATTGCAACCAAAATGATTACCAATAAAAAACTTTTCTTTAAAAAAGGAAAATGTATTTTTAAAAAAGTTTTTATTTTTGAAAATCCTAATAAATATGAGCTTTCATCTATTGACTGATTTATTTTTACATAATTAGAACGTATTCCATTAAACGACAAAGAATAAAATCTTATGAAATATGCCAAGACTAATCCAAAAATGGAGCCAATAAAAAGTCCTTTAATGTTCTTGATTCCAAATAAAATTTCTAAAGTATTGCCAAACCATGAGAAAAAAGTAATGAATGCCACAGCTAAAATTATTCCAGGCAAAGCATACCCAGAAATAGAAAAAAAATTTAAATAAATCAAAATTTTACTTTTTGAAAACCTGCTTCCAAGATTTGTTAAAATTGAAAAAAAAATTAAAAACAAACTTGAAATAAAAACTAGAAGAAGTGTATTTAAATTTAAA
>CABYYE010000014.1 GCA_902523095.1 uncultured Pelagibacteraceae bacterium
CAAGATTTTTAATAAAGGATTATCAAGAAAACATTAGATGTATATTATCAACACTAGAATATTAAATTTTATCAACATTTGATCAATGAACAATAATAGAAGAAGAAACTTTAGATCAAGGCCACAAAAGAATAACTTTAGACGTAGAAATGGTTCTATGGGTTCTAATCCAAGATCTAATTTTAGCACTAACGGAAATATGAACTTTAATCGCAATGGTTCAATGTCTAATCCGCATAATGTAGAAAAAACTATGATAAAATTTCAGCAGTTAGCAAAAGATGCCCAAAGTTCTGGTGATCCTGTTTTAGTTGAAAATTATTTACAACATGCTGACCATTATTCTAGAAGATTAGCAGAGCTTAATTTAAAGAATAATGAAAGTTCCTCTTACGTTGAAAAAAATACAGTAGCGACCGATACTCAGCTTAAAGAAACAGAGAAAAATGAAGTTTAATAAAATTTTATCTTAACTCGGACAATTTAATATCAATTTTAATTCTTTCTAATTCAAAATTTTCTCTTAGATCTCCCTTTAAAACTTTTCCTGATGGAAGCTTAAGTTTTTGTGAATTAACCTTTTTACCATTTACGATTACTTCATAATGAAGATGCGGCCCGGTTGATAAACCTGTTGAACCTACATAACCAATTATTTGACCTTGTCTTACCCTCTTACCTTCCTTAATGCCTTTAGCAAAATTTTTCATATGTGCGTAAATTGTTTCATAAGTAGAATTATGTTTTATTTTTACACAGTTTCCACCACCACCACACCATCTTGCTCTAATAATTTTTCCAGATCCAGAAGCCATTATAGGTGTACCCGCTGGAGCAGCAAAGTCGGTGCCCCGATGCATTTTGTTATAACCTAAAATTGGATGTTTTCTCATACCGTAAGAGGAAGAGAGTCTAGCTCCATTAATTGGAGTCTTCATTAAAGATTTGACAATACTTTTTCCCTTTATATCGTAATAACCTGTATCAGTTCCATCTTTATAATTATAGAGATTTATTTCATTACCATTTACATACATGGATGCGTAAATAATTTTTCCAGTATCTCTAGTGATATTGTTATCATCTTTAAATTTCTCATACAAAATTTCAAACCAATCTCCTTTTCTTATATCTCTTTGAAAATCTATTTCGAAACCAAAAATTCTTGCAAATTCAACAATTATATTTGGTTCAATTCCAGAATTAATAGCTGCACTATACAAGTTAGTTTTTATTTCATTTTTAATAACAACTTCTTTTTTATAAAGTTTTAAAAAATTTTCTTTGATTAAATAATTATTTTCGCTTTTTCTTATTTCAATACTCAGTGTGTTATTAACTGGGTAAACAAGGTTTATTAGAGTAGTGCTCCCGTCCTCTAGTTTTTTTGATACAAGCGACAGTTTTCTACCAGAATATATATTTGTAAGTTTTTTTTCTTTTAAATTATTAGATATAATTTTTATATCATTAACGCGAATAGAATATTTTTTTAGGATCTTTTCAATTGAGTCGTTATTTTTTATAATATATTCATTTTCTTTATATGGGCTATTAATCTTAGATATAAAATAATTACTTAAATTCTTGAATTCATTAGACTTTACTAAGCTTTTAAAATTATCACTTTCCATTCTATTTTTTTGACTTATAGAATTAAAAGTCAAAAAAAAGATTAAAAAAAGGAACATAATTGAGAACAAGTAGATAAAATTTTTTAAACTTAAAATTTTGACTGGGCTTAATTTGTGTTTAAAAGATTTGAATATTTGATTTATCGCCATAGTTGTTTTTTATAAAAATTAATTGAAATTTGCAAATATGGTAGGTCAAAAAAGCTTCAATTTACTCACTTTTATGTACAATATACGCCTTGACTTATCACATATTTGTAATAAAACCAGCGCTCACCTCTAAACATAAGTATTTAAACATGGCTAGAGGTGTGTAGATTTTGTAACAAAATCTTAGCTTTTTTAAATTGTAAATTTTTAAGAAGAGAAGTGTGGACGGCTAGGTTAATAAAGAAATTGTCGTACACACTTTAACGAAAAATAACTTTAATTAAATTAAAGTTATTAAAGCTAGTGTGCGCCGTTATTAAACTTGAGAGTTTGATCATGGCTCAGAACGTACGCTGGCGGCACGCCTAACACATGCAAGTCGAACGCAGTAGCAATACTGAGTGGCAAACGGGTGAGTATAATGTGGGAATCTGCCTTTTGGTTTGGAATAACACGGGGAAACTTGTGCTAATACCGAATAAGCCTTTACAGGGAAAGTTTTAACGCCGAAAGATGAGCCCGCACTTGATTAGCTAGTTGGTAAGGTAAAAGCTTACCAAGGCAATGATCAATAGCTGTTCTTAGAGGAAGACCAGCCACATTGGGACTGAGACACGGCCCAGACTCCTACGGGAGGCAGCAGTGGGGAATCTTGCACAATGGGGGAAACCCTGATGCAGCGATGCCGCGTGAGTGAAGAAGGCCTTTGGGTTGTAAAACTCTTTCGTCGGGGAAGAAAATGACTGTACCCGAATAAGAAGGTCCGGCTAACTTCGTGCCAGCAGCCGCGGTAATACGAAGGGACCTAGCGTAGTTCGGAATTACTGGGCTTAAAGAGCTCGTAGGTGGTTAAAAAAGTTGATGGTGAAATCCCAAGGCTCAACCTTGGAACTGCCATCAAAACTTTTTAGCTAGAGTGTGATAGAGGTAAGTGGAATTTCTAGTGTAGAGGTGAAATTCGTAGATATTAGAAAGAACATCAAATGCGAAGGCAACTTACTGGGTCACTACTGACACTGAGGAGCGAAAGCATGGGTAGCGAAGAGGATTAGATACCCTCGTAGTCCATGCCGTAAACGATGTGTGCTAGACGTTGGAAATATATTTTTCAGTGTCGCAGCGAAAGCATTAAGCACACCGCCTGGGGAGTACGACCGCAAGGTTAAAACTCAAATGAATTGACGGGGACCCGCACAAGCAGTGGAGCATGTGGTTTAATTCGAAGATACGCGCAGAACCTTACCAACACTTGACATGTTCGTCGCGAGCCTAAGAGATTAGGCTTTTCAGTTTGGCTGGACGAAACACAGGTGCTGCATGGCTGTCGTCAGCTCGTGTCGTGAGATGTTGGGTTAAGTCCCGCAACGAGCGCAACCCCTACTTTTAGTTGCCACCATTTAGTTGGGCACTTTAAAAGAACTGCCAGTGATAAGCTGGAGGAAGGTGGGGATGACGTCAAGTCCTCATGGCCCTTATGTGTTGGGCTACACACGTGCTACAATGGCACTTACAATGGGAAGCAAAGAGGCGACTCCAAGCTAATCCCTAAAATGTGCCTCAGTTCGGATTGTACTCTGTAACTCGAGTGCATGAAGCTGGAATTGCTAGTAATCGCGGATCAGCGCGCCGCGGTGAATACGTTCCCGGGTCTTGTACACACCGCCCGTCACACCATGGAAGTTGGTTACACCTTAAGGCAAAGCTTATACCTTTGACTACGGTACGATCAGCAACTGGGGTGAAGTCGTAACAAGGTAGCCGTAGGGGAACCTGCGGCTGGATTACCTCCTTTCTAAGGAAGACCAAAACTTTCTTTTGGTCTAAAAAAATAAGTTAATGTGGCCGTCCTCATTTCTCTTCTTTTAATTAAAGTGTCTCATAAATGCTTAGGGGCCGGTAGCTCAGGTGGTTAGAGCGCACCCCTGATAAGGGTGAGGTCGGACGTTCGAGTCGTCCTCGGCCCACCATTTTTCACGGGGGATTAGCTCAGCTGGGAGAGCGCCTGATTTGCATTCAGGAGGTCAGCGGTTCGATCCCGCTATCCTCCACCACTGACATTTTTAGCTTTTTCAAATTGTAAATAATTAATATCAATTTTGATTGTTCAAAAGTATGAACAATCAAACAATATCTATATCCGATTGTTCGAATAGATGAACAATCTATAAATATTCGAATAGATGAATATTTTAATAAAAATTTAATTTAGACAGAAAATTATTTTCTGTGCATAAATCAAGCGTTTAAGGGCGTATGGCGGATGCCTAGGCACTGAAAGGCGATGAAGGACGTGGTATACTGCGATAAGTTTCGGGGAGCTGTATGCAGGCTTTGATCCGAAAATTTCCGAATGGGAAAACCCACCACTTTATGTGGTACTTTAAACTGAATACATAGGTTTAAAGAGCTAACCCGGAGAACTGAAACATCTAAGTAACCGGAGGAAAAGAAATCAATTGAGATTCCGTTAGTAGTGGCGAGCGAACGCGGAACAGGCCAGTAACAACATTAAGACAATCTGAAAAGTTTGGAAAAACTTACCAAAGATGGTGATAGTCCAGTAGGAGTAATGCTTAATGTTTTTCTTGAGTAGAGCGGGACACGTGAAATCTTGTTTGAATATAGGGGGACCACCCTCTAAGCCTAAATACTCTTCAGTGACCGATAGTGAACTAGTACCGTGAGGGAAAGGTGAAAAGAACCCCTATTAGGGGAGTGAAATAGAACCTGAAACCGTATGCCTACAAACAGTCGAAGCTCTTTTTAGAGTGACGGCGTACCTTTTGTATAATGGGTCAGTGACTTAATTTATCCAGCAAGCTTAAACCGTTAGGTGTAGGCGTAGCGAAAGCGAGTCTTAAATGGGCGTAAGTTGAATGAATTAGACCCGAAAACGAATGAGCTTACCATGAGCAGGTTGAAAGCAGGGTAACACTTGCCGGAGGACCGAACCAGTTGACGTTGAAAAGTCTTTGGATGATTTGTGGTAAGGGGTGAAAGGCCAACCAAATTCGTAGATAGCTGGTTTTCCGCGAAAACTATTTAGGTAGTGCGTTGAGTAAATTAATGTTTGGAGGTAGAGCACTAAAGGGGCTAGGGGAGAGAAATCTTTACCAACCCTCATAAAACTCCGAATGCCAAACATTTTACCTCAGCAGACAGACTGTGGGTGCTAAGGTCCATGGTCGAAAGGGAAAAAGCCCAGATCACCAGATAAGGTCCCTAAATCATGATTAAGTGTGAAAGGATGTGGAGATTCCTAAACAGCCGGGAGGTTGGCTTAGAAGCAGCCATCCTTTAAAGATAGCGTAACAGCTCACCGGTCTAATAGAGTTTCTGCGCCAAAGATGTAACGGGGCTCAAATCATGTACCGAATCTGTGGATTTATAATTTCTTTTGAAATTATATCTGGTAGCGGAACGTTCTGTAAGCCTGTAAAGGGATACCCGTGAGGGATCCTGGAGGTATCAGAAGTGCGAATGCTGACATAAGTAACGATTAACAGAGTGAAAAACTCTGTCGCCGAAAATCCAAGGGTTCCTGCGCAAGGTTAATCCGCGCAGGGTTAGTCGGTCCCTAAGACGAGGGCGAGAGCCGTAGTCGATGGAAACAAGGTTAATATTCCTTGACCAGATGGAAGTGACGGATTTTGTAAATTGTTAACTCTTAATGGATTGAGTTAGCCGTGAAAAAGTCCCAGGAAATAGCTCCATCATTAGACCGTACCCGAAACCGACACAGGTGGATTATTAGAGTATAATTAGGCGCTTGAGAGAATGATGTTGAAGGAACTCGGCAAAATGCCTCCGTAACTTCGGAAGAAGGAGGACCCATTTTTAGGCAACTTTAAGTGGGTGGCACAAGCCAGGGAGATGCGACTGTTTATCAAAAACACAGGGCTCTGCTAACACGTAAGTGGATGTATAGGGTCTGACGCCTGCCCGGTGCTGGAAGGTTAATGCGATTAGTGCAAGCTAATTTCTGAAGCCCCAGTGAACGGCGGCCGTAACTATAACGGTCCTAAGGTAGCGAAATTCCTTGTCGGGTAAGTTCCGACCTGCATGAATGGCGTAACGATATCTCCGCTGTCTCCAACATCAACTCAGTGAAATTGAATTCTCCGTGAAGATGCGGAGTTCCCGTGGTTAGACGGAAAGACCCCGTGCACCTTTACTACAACTTTATATTGGTGTTAGGAATGATATGTTTAGCATAGGAGGGAGACTTTGATGTTTTGGCGTCAGCCAAAACGGAGTCACCAGTGAAATACCTCTCTTATTATTCTTGACATCTAACTGCTTGCCGTAATCCGGCAGCAAGACATTGTATGGTGGGTAGTTTGACTGGGGCGGTCGCCTCCCAAAAAGTAACGGAGGCGTGCGAAGGTAGGCTCAGAACGGTCAGAAATCGTTCGTAGAGTGCAATGGCATAAGCCTGCCTGACTGCGAGACTGACAAGTCGAGCAGAGTCGAAAGACGGTCATAGTGATCCGGTGGTTCTGAGTGGAAGGGCCATCGCTCAACGGATAAAAGGTACGCCGGGGATAACAGGCTGATACCCTCCAAGAGTCCATATCGACGAGGGTGTTTGGCACCTCGATGTCGGCTCATCACATCCTGGGGCTGGAGCAGGTCCCAAGGGTTTGGCTGTTCGCCAATTAAAGTGGTACGTGAGCTGGGTTCAGAACGTCGTGAGACAGTTCGGTCCCTATCTGCCATGGGTGTAGAAGAATTGAGAGGAGCTGTCCCTAGTACGAGAGGACCGGGATGGACATACCACTGGTGGACCGGTTGTAGCGCCAGCTGCAGTGCCGGGTAGCTAAGTATGGACGAGATAACCGCTGAAAGCATCTAAGTGGGAAACTCACCTCAAAACTAGTTCTTCCTATAGAGCCGTAGTAGACCACTACGTTGATAGGCTGGGTGTGGAAGCACGGTAACGTGTGTAGCTGACCAGTACTAATAGCTCAATTGGCTTGATTTATGCACTGAAAAAAATTTTTATAAAGAATTAATAAATTTTAACTTAAAGTATTTAGCTAAAAATACTAAAAATCTTCTTTACTGTTCAACATTTGAACATTAGTCTACATATTAAGATTAAAATAATGAAAAGACATATTCTTAGAAAAATTAAAAGTATTTGGGATGTAGAGAACGCTTTTTATTTGTATTCAAAACCTAGTAGAGTTTTAAAAACTATAAGTCACTACGAAATATTCAAAAAATCATTAAATATTAAGGGTGTAATTATTGAATGTGGAGTTTTTAAAGGTACTAGCTTAATTAAATTTCTTACTTTCAGAGATTTATTAAATAAGAAAAATAAAAGAGTATTTGGTTTTGATGTTTTTGGTAGTTTTCCAAACCAAAAATTAAAAAAGGACAACAAGTTCTCTAAGTATCATGACAAAATAGCAGGTTACGGGTTACCGATTGGAGATTTGAATAAACATTTAAAAAACAAAGAATTTAAAAATTTTAAATTAATTAAAGGAAACATAAAAGATACGATACCTAAGTTTCTTAAAAATAACAAAAAACTTAAAATATCTTTTCTTCATTTAGATTTAGATGTATTTGAACCAACAATTGCTGCTTTAAATTTTTTTTACAAACATGTATCTAAAAATGGCATAATACTTTTAGATGATTACAATATGATTGAGGGGGCGACTAAAGCTATTAATCAATTTAAAAAAAAACAAAAACTTAAATTTCATAAATTAAAATTTAACCGAAAGTTAAAATATTTTATAAAAAAATAAATGAAATTAAATCAAATTAAAAAAGCATACAAAAACTATATAAACTTTGGACAAGAGAAATATGTTTCATTATTTTCTTTCTCAAAAGATATTTTTACTAAATCTGCTGGAATGTATATTTTTACCGATAAGAAAAAAAAATATTTAGATTTAACTGGTGGTATGGGGGTATTAAATCATGGTCATAACCATCCTGAAATTTTGTTCACGAGGTTAAAATTTCAAAAAGCCAAAAATCTTGAAGTTCATAAAAATATTTTATCCCCTCATTTGGCTAAACTTAGCGAAAAAATTTATAAAATTTTACCCAATGAATTAAAGATAAGTTTTTTCCCTAATTCTGGCGCTGAAGCAAATGAAGGAGCAATTAAAGCTGCATATAAATTCTTTGAAGGAAAAAAAGATATAATTTTACATTCAGATCGATCGTTCCATGGTAAATTAATTGCAACTGGTGCAATTTCTTCTCCAATGAAGAATGTTAACTATCCTAAATTTTTAAAAAATAAAACGTTTAAATTTAATGATATTAAATCTTTAAAGAAGACTATTAACAAATATAAAAGTAAAAATATATTTGCAATAATCATAGAACCTTTTAGTGCAAGCACTTTTTCTTCATGCTCTTATAGTTTTTTAAAAGAACTAAGAAAAATTTGTAATAAGCAAAAGATAATACTTATTTATGATGAAGTTTATACTGGTTGGTGCAAAACAGGATATTTATTTTACTTTATGAAATATAGCGGTATTTGTCCGGATATTTTAACTGCATCGAAATCCTTAGGAGGTGGAAAGGCTTCTATTGGAATGTATACTATGAAATCTAAAATTTTTAACAAAAGTTACGGTAATATTGGTGACTCATTATTGCATTCAACAACATTTAATGGTTTTGGGGAAGAAGCCGTCACAGCCTTGAAAGCTATTGAAATCATGATGAGGGATAAATACGATAAAAAATCGAAAAATGCTGGAAGAGAAATAAACAAAAATTTTGAAGATCTTAAAAAAAAGTTTTATAACTACAATATGTCTATAAAAGGATGTGGATGTATACAAAATATAACTATTGGCAATAACGAAATAAAAGATAGTTTTTTAAGAAGTTTATTGTCAAAAAAAGATTATAAAAAAATTGGAATTTTAAGAGCAAGACTCTTTGAAATATCTATTTTAGATTATTTGTATACCAAATTTTCTATATTTGCGTTTCACTCGCCAGGAAAACTAGTTATTTCACCTTCACTAATAATTAAAAAACAGGAGATTAAATATTTTTTTAAAGCTCTGTCAGAAACTTTAGAATTAGGTAGAGAAAAATTGATTAAGATTTATCTTACCAAAAACATTAAATCCATTAGAAGACTATAATTTTTGCCTTTTGCTACCATATATAGTGTTTAAATATACTTTACACACAATATTTCTAAAATAAAACTTTACCGTTCAAACATTGAACATTAGTATGTTCAAAATTTGAACATTATGAAAAATAAACAAGATCATTTTGATGTATTAAGAAGAATACAAAACAATCCTAAATCAAGCCAGAGAAAATTAGCAGAAGACTTGGGTTTTAGTCTAGGAAAACTGAATTATTGTTTAAAATCTTTACAAGAGAAAGGTTTAGTTAAAATTGAAAATTTTAAAAAAAACCCCAGTAAAATTAATTATGTTTATGTCTTAACACCAAAAGGTATAGCAGAAAAAACCAAGTTAACGATTAACTTTATGAAAAGAAAAATGCGTGAATATGATGAACTTAAGTCTGAGCTTAAAAGGAAAGAAAATGTGGACAATAATTAAATTTGATAAGAAACAATTAAATAATTTTAAAGATGATCTTTCAAAAAAAATCGGTAAAGATTTTAAAATTTACATACCAAAATTAATTTTTAAAAAATATAGAAATAATAAAATTATAAATAAGGAGTTTAATTTACTAGGCGACTATTTATTTTGTTATCATGAAAAATTTAAACAAATAGAACATATTAAATCACTAAATTATCTGAAAGGATTAAAATATTTTCTTAATGGCTTTGGAGAGTCCCAAAAAGATATTATTAACTTTATTGAAAGATGTAAGAAATCTGAAGATAAGAATGGATTTCTTAATAGTCAATTTTACGAACTTAAGATTAATAAAAAGTATCAATTTTTTTCTGGTCCTTTTACTAACACTATTTTTAAAATAATTGAGCTACAAAAGAATAAAATTGATATAATGATAGGTAACTTAAAATCAACAATAAAACCAAAGACGTATTTATTTAAACCTATTTAAAAAGTATGGAAACAAATAAAATTGTAAAAATGTTTTTTTGCAAAGTGCGGAGCTATGGAAAATTAAATGTTTAATAATAAGAATATCTTTATCTCTGGTGGAACGGGTTCATTTGGAAATAGATTCATTGAGATTATAGTAAAAAAATATAAACCTAAAAAGATAATTGTTTATTCCAGAGATGAGTACAAACAATATCTAATGCAAAAAAAATATCCAGCAAATGAATTTCCTTTCATGAGATTTTTTTTAGGCGATGTTAGAGATTTAGAAAGATTAAAACTTGCTATGAACGGTGTAGATTATGTTATTCACGCAGCTGCTTTAAAACAAGTTCCTTCAGCAGAATACAATCCAATGGAATATGTTAAAACAAACATAAATGGCGCAGAAAACATTATCCAGGCAAGCATTTTTCAAAAAGTTTCAAAAGTTATTGCCTTATCAACTGATAAGGCTGCAAATCCCATAAATCTTTACGGTGCAACTAAACTTGCGTCAGATAAGATATTTGTTGCAGCAAACAATATAGTTGGAAAAATAAAAACATCCTTTTCTGTAGTTAGATACGGTAATGTTGCTGGTTCTAGAGGGTCTGTTCAACAACTTTTTAATGATTTAGTTAAAAACAATGGAAAACATTTACCAATTACAGATAAAAGAATGACAAGATTTTGGATCACCTTAGATAAAGGAGTAGATTTTGTTATTAAATCTTTTTTAAGAATGAAAGGCGGTGAAATTTTTGTACCAAAAATACCATCAATTAAGATTACTGACCTAGCAAAAGCGATTGCGCCAAATAAAAAGACTAAATATATCGGAGTAAGATCGGGAGAAAAAATTCACGAAGTTATGTGCCCACAAGAGTCTGCTCATTTAACTTTAAATTTCAAAGATCATTATGTTATCTATCCATCTAATCCAGACAAAAAGACTGTTTATATAAATAATTTAATTGGTGAAAAAGGTAAAAAAGTAAAAAAAGATTTTGAATATAGCTCTGATAAAAATAAAGATTTTCTCTCTGTAGCAGAAATAAAAAAATTAAATGACACCTTATAGCCGACAAAATATAAATAGAGAAGACATAAATTCTGTAGTAAAGATTTTAAAATCTGATTTTTTAACACAAGGTCCTATTGTCGAAAAATTTGAAAAAAGATTTAAAAAATTTGTAAAAGCTAAATTTGCTATAAGTGCTAACAGCGCTTCAAGCGCATTACATTTAGCCTGTTTAGCAATAGGTGTTAAAAAAGGAGACATTGTTTGGACAGTACCAAATACCTTCGCTGCATCAGCTAATTGTGCAATTAACTGTGGAGCAAAAATAGATTTTATAGATATCGATGAATTGACTTTCAATCTTTCAGTTAAAAATTTAGAAAAAAAACTTAAAAAAACAAAAAAAAAAAATTTACCTAAATTGATAATTCCTGTTCACTTAGGAGGTCAAGCAACAGAACAAAAAAAAATTTGGGAACTTTCAAAAAAATATAAATTTAAAATTTTAGAGGACGCTTCACATTCTATTGGATCAAAGCACTTTGGAGAAAAAGTTGGAAGTTGTAAGTGGTCAGATATAACAGTTTTTAGTTTTCATCCTGTTAAGATTATAACTACAGCTGAAGGCGGGATAGCCACAACTAATAATTTAGATTATGCAAAAAAAATGGAAATGTTTAGAACCAACGGTATTACAAAAGAAAAAAAAGATTTTATCAATAAAGATAATTTAGGCCCATGGTATTACGAACAACAAAATTTGGGGTTTAATTACAGAATGAATGAAATTTCAGCAGCTTTAGGTCTAAGTCAAATTAAAAGATTGAATTTTTTTTTAACAACGCGCAATAGTTTAGCCAAAATATATAGGAGAGAACTTAAGGAACCATTTTTCAGATTACAAAAAATTTTAAAACATAATTATTCTAGTTATCATCTTGTTTTAGTGCAATTTAATCTTTCAAAATTTAGATATTCGTACAAAACAATTTTTGAGAAATTAAGAAAAAAAAATTTTTACGTCAATCTTCATTACATGCCTCTTCATACAAATCCTTTTTTTATTAAGCGAGGTTTTAGAAAAAATCAGTTTCCGATATCTGAAAAATACGGAAAATGTACTTTGAGCCTACCAGTATACCCTGGACTTCAAAAAAAAAAAGTTTTTGAAGTTTGTAAACTACTTAAAAGCTTCATTAAATAAAATTGAAAAAAAAATTAATTATAGGAACTGCAAAGTTTGGTTTTCCTTACGGTATTGGCAAGAAAAGAATAAGAATTAAAAAAAAAGAAGTTTTTAAAATTTTAAATTTTGCAAGATTAAACGGCATTAATACTTTAGATACAGCAATAAACTATGGTGACTGTGAGAAAATTCTTGGTGATTACGGTGTAAAAAAATGGAAAATAATAACAAAATTACCCACTATTAAAGATATTAGACAAGTTGATCGATTAGTTTTTAGATCCATTAAAAATCTAAAGATAAATCAAATTGATACTCTATTATTTCATGATTCAAAGCAAATGTTGAGTAGAAAAGGTGAAAAAATATTTAAAAAAATTTTAGATTTAAAAAAACAAGGATTAATAAAGAAGATTGGTTTTTCAGTATATTTTCCTAATGAAGTTAAAAAAATACTAAGAAATTACAAATTTCAAGTAATTCAATGTCCTTTCAATATTATTGACAGACGTATGGTCAATGAGAGAATTTTCAGTTTATTAAAACGTAACAACATAGAGATTCATGCTAGGTCAATTTTTTTGAAGGGGCTTTTGCTATTAAATAAAAATCAAATACCTAAAAAATTCAAAAAATGGAGACATCTTTGGAGTAATTTACACAACTTTCTAAATAGTAAAAATAGATTACCATCTGAAGTTTGTGCTAATTTTGCCTTATCTAATAAAATGATCAATAAAATAGTTGTAGGATTTGATGATAAAAAGCAGTTAGATAATTTTTTGTCTATTAAAAAAGAAAAAATATTTTTCCCCAAAAATATTCAATCATCAGATATATCGTTGTTGAACCCATCTAATTGGTAATATGAAAATACTTGCTATTGTTCAAGCTAGAGTTGGATCTGATCGTCTACCATCCAAAGTTTTAAAAAAAATTGGAAACAGAAGAGTAATAGAAATTTTGCTAGATCGATTAGCATTATCTAAAAAAATTGATCAAATAGTTATTGCTATTCCCAATAAGAATAACTCTAACCTAAAAAAATTTTTAGAAAAAAAAAATTTTGAAATTTTCGAAGGTAGTGAAAAAAATGTTCTAGAGAGGTATTATAGGGCAGCAAAAAAATTTAATGGTAAAATTATTGTAAGAATTACAGCTGACTGTCCACTAATTGACTCTACATTAGTAGACAGAACAATTGATATCTTACAAAAAAAAAAAGGATCTTACGCAAGCAATTGTTATCCAAGAACCTTCCCTGATGGACTGGATGTAGAAGTTTTTACTTTAAAAACATTACAAAAAGCTTTTAAAAAATCAAAAACTGACTATGAAAAAGAACATGTAACTCCATTAATAAAGAAGGACAAAAATATTAAAAAAATTGCAGTTAAATCAAAAAATCAGCTTCTTTCACAAATAAGACTTACCCTAGATACAAAAGAAGATTTATTAATTATAAGAAAAATATTCAAAAAATTTTATCCAGATATTTTTTTCTCTTGGAAAAAAACTATTAAGTATTATATGAAAATTAAAAAAATAAATTTTAACAAAAAAAAATCCTCAAATTATTCCAAAGGTCAAAAACTTTGGGTTAAGGCAAATAAATTAATTCCTAATGGTAACATGTTGCTTTCAAAAAATCCTAATAGATTTTTACCTAAAATTTGGCCTACTTATTTTAGCAAAGCTAAAGGATGTCAAGTATGGGATTTAGATAAAAAAAAATATATTGATATGTCTACGATGGGAGTTGGAACAAATATACTTGGATTTCAAAATAGTAATATTGATAATGTTGTTAAAAACACAATTTTTAAATCTAATATGTCAACCCTTAATTGCCCTGAGGAGGTCTACTTGGCTGAAAAGTTAATTGAAATGCATAAGTGGTCTAGTATGGTTAAATTTACCAGAACAGGCGGTGAGGCAAATGCACTAGCAGTAAGGATAGCGAGAGCTGCTTCAGGTAAAGATACGATTGCTTTTTGTGGATATCACGGTTGGCACGATTGGTATTTAGCCACTAATTTAAAATCTGAAAAAAATTTAAATTCACACCTATTAAAAGACTTGAAGGTTAAAGGTGTACCAAAAAAACTTTCGGGATCAATAATACCATTTAAATATAATGATTTTAATCATTTAAAAAGATTAGTAGAGAAAAATAACGTTGGTGTCATAAAAATGGAGGTCGTAAGAGATATCTTGCCTAAACACAATTTTTTAAAAAAGGTAAGAAACTTAGCATCTAAAAAAGGAATAGTTCTTATATTCGATGAGTGCACTACTGGTTTTAGACAATCTTTTGGTGGAATACATAAAACTTATGGTGTCGAGCCTGATATATCAATCTTTGGAAAAGCACTAGGTAATGGATATGCTATTTGTGCTGTTGTTGGAAAGAAAGAAATCATGGAATATGCAAAAGAGTCTTTTATAAGCAGCACTTTTTGGTCTGAAAGGATTGGGCCAACTGCAGCTTTACAAACTTTATCAGAAATGAATAAAATAAAATCATGGAAAATAATATCCCAAATAGGAAAAAAGATTAAAAAAAACTGGCTTAAAATAAGCAAAGAAAACAAAGTTCCAATTGATATTTTGGGCATAGATGCTTTACCAAAATTTTCTATTGTAAGTAAAAATAACTTAGCTTACAAAACTTTAATTACTCAAGAAATGTTAAAAAAAGGTTTTTTAGCATCAAATACAATTTATGTTTCAACTGCTCATAAGGAAAAATATTTGTCACATTATTTTGATATCTTAAATGATATTTTTAAAAAGATAAGAAAATGTGAAGAAGGTGAATTCTTGTCCAACTATTTAGAAACACCATTAAGTAAAAAAGATTTTGGCAGGTTAAATTAATGAGAAAAATTGCACTAGTTATAGCTGCCCACCCTGACGATGAAGTGTTGGGATGTGGTGGCACATTAGCTAAAATGGCAAGGAATGGATTTTCTGTTCATGGAGTAATAGTTTCGGAAGGTATAACTTCCAGAAATGATAAAAATAGCTCAAGATTACTAACAAACTTAAGAAGAGAAAATAAAAAATCATCAAAAATAATTAAATTTAATTCAATGAAATTACTAAATTACCCTGATAATAAATTATACTCCGTAGATTTTTTACAATTAGTTCAAAATTTTGAAAATATAATTAATAGGTTGAAACCATCTATAATTTTTACTCATCATTCAGGAGATTTAAACATAGATCACGAAATTGTAAACAGAGCAGTAATAACAGCATCAAGACCTTTAAATAAGGATTCTGTAAAAAAAATATTAACATTTGAAACACCTTCTAGTTCAGAATGGAAATTTGATGAAAAAAATTATTTTATTCCTAATTACTTTGAGAATATAGAAAAATATTTAAAATATAAGATTAATGCATTGAAGTCATATAAAAGTGAAATGAGAAAATTCCCTCATCCCAGATCGATCGAAAACATAAAATCTATAGCCAAAGTAAGAGGTAGTACAGTTGGCTACAAATACGCGGAAGCATTCAAAGTAATTCGTGAGATTAAAGATTAAATGAAATTTCTTAAAACGTTTAGTATAAGAAACAAAAAAATTTCTATCGATGGACCTTCTTATATCATTGCTGAGATAGGAATAAATCACAACGGGTCATTAAGAAAATGTAAAAAACTTATTAAAGAAGCCTTTAAATGTGGAGCCGATGCAGCTAAATTGCAAATAGTAAACCCTGATAATAGTTATGAAAAAAATCACCCTTCGTACAAAGCTTTTAAAAATAAAGATTTTAGTTTTTCAGAATTAAAAGAATTAATTCAATACTCTAATAAACTTGGAATTACTTTGTTTGCAACTCCAGGCGATTTTCAAAGTTTAAAAAAAGTTATAAAATTAAAAATGCCAGCAATTAAAATATCTTCTGGACTTTTGACAAATTTGCCCTTGATTAAAGAGGCAGCAAAAAGAAAAATACCATTAATACTATCTTCTGGCATGGCATATGAAAATGAAATTCAGGAGGCAATTAACATATGTGAGAAAAAAACAAATAAACTATCTTTGTTAAAATGTACCTCAATATATCCTGCACCAATAAACAAAATAAATTTAAAAGGCATAGCTAAACTTAAGAATATGTTTAAGATTCCCACAGGTTATTCTGATCATTGTTTAGGCATTGAAGCTTGCGTTTGCGCGGTTGCGGCTGGGGCAACAATTATTGAAAAACATTTTACATTGAATAAAAAAGATGTTGGGGCAGATCACAAAATCTCAATTGTTCCAAACGAATTTAGATTAATGGTAAAAAGAATTAGAGAAACAGAAAAATTAATGGGTTTGTGTAAAATTGGTCCAACGAATGAGGAGAAAAAATTAAGAAATAAGTTTCATAGAAAAATTGTATCTTTAAAAAAAATTAAAAAAGGAGAAAAGTTTAGTTTGGATAATATAAGTTTAAAAAGATCAAATTCAAAACTAAGAGGACTGCCTCCAAAAAAACTATTTAAAATAATTGGTAAAAATTCAAAAAAAAACATTAGTTCAAATAAGTTAATCACTAACCGTGATTTTGCTATTAGGTAATGAAACTTAAGAAAATCAACATACTAATAACCTGTTCATCAGGAAAGTTTACCTATGATATTGTTAAATCATTAAAAGAAATTAAAAATTTAGATATAAAAATTATTGGCGTTGATAGCTGTCCTAAACCCAATTTAGATTATTTAGACAAACAATATAAAATAGTAAATTGCAATAATTCAAAAAAATACTTTAAACAATTATTTATGATCTGTAAAAAAGAAAAAATTAAAATAGCAATACCTCTCTCAGAAAATGAAACAACTCTATTCTCAAAAAAAAAAAAATTACTAGAGGAAAATAAGGTTAAAACTTTAATTAGCAATTACACAATAGTTTCTAATATTGTAGATAAGATAAAAATGTTTGAGTTTTTAGAAAGAGAAAAAATAGATATAGGAAAATGGAAATCAATAAATAATATTAAAGAGTTATTTAAAGCTGTTAAAAAACTTGGATACCCTAATAAAAACGTAGTCCTTAAGCAAAGAAAAGGTTCAGGTTCAAGAGGTATCATAATATTAAATAATAAAATTAAAAAATTTAAATATTTACTAGAAAATAGGTTTTGTGGAACTGGTAATCTTCAATCAGTTATAAAAGAATTTAAAAAAAATGATTTGATTTTTAAAAATTTATTTTGCATGCCTTTTCATAAAGGAGATGTTTACGATATAGATTGTTTTGCGATTAATGGTACACCAAAAGCAGTTATTTCTCGATTAAGAATTTATGAAAATCCACTTTCACCAACAAATCAGGGTTGTCTTTTAAAAAAAAATAATAAAATTGAGAACTACGTAAAAAAAATAATTAGAGCTTTTAGAATACATGGACCGTGTGATTTTGATGTTGTTATCGATGATCATGGAAAACCAAAGCTTCTAGATGGATCATGTAGAATGAGTGGATCTATTGGCGCAACGTATGTTGCAGGTTATAATTTACCTGAACTGATAGTAAAATACTTGTTGGGTAAAAAATTGAAAAATATATTTCCACGATCACAAGTTAGATTACTACCTGTATCGAGATTCATAAAGATTAATTAAAAAAATGCTCAATTCAAAAAAAATTTTACTTGTCGGTTGCGGGTCTGAAATTGGATCAATGTTAGTTAATATGAACAATCCTAATAAAGATGGATTTAAAATTGATACTGTTTTAACAAAAAAAATTGATAAGGGAAATTCCTTGAAGTCAATTTATGCTAGAATGATTATTCTAAACCCAACTTTAATAGATAAGATAGTTTTAGATTACAAAAAAGATACCATAAAAATAAAAAACAAAGTAATTAAATTTTATTGGGGCGATATTAAAACCTTTAAACTGAAAAACCTTAAAAAAAAATTTGATGCAACTATCATTGCAACGTCAAAAAAACATATTTCTAATAAAGTTTTAATGAAAAAATTTTTAAAAATATCAAAATACGTTTTTGGGGTAGCAGAGTCTAAAAATATACCCTCATTATATCCTAATCTAGTCTCTATAAATTCTAGAGTCATTCAATCAAAACCTAAAAAAGTTTTTGAGGACAATAATAGAATATTTGCTTTAGGCTCTTGCCAAAGTAATGGCTGGCAAGCACAGTTAAGAGCTTTAATTGAAATATTTGACGATTCAAAATTAAAGTATTTTAAAATGCTTGGAACTGAGGTAGACATTATTCATCCAGACACACCTCAAGGAAGACTTGGTACAAAAAGTATTGAGCCAAGAGATCAAGATGCTAGAAATAATTTGAGACCAAGCTTTTCACAAGTAGACATTTCAATGAATAAGCTTTTTCCAAATGCTAGTAATACTCATACAGTTTCATTGAGAACTTTAGTTAGTCCACCTGGTTTTCAGATTGTAAGGTTTTTCTTCAAATATCAACTAAAGAACAATTTTAAATTTAATAAAGACAAAATCATTGAAGAAATAAAAGTTTTTTCAAAAAAATATCCCAACATATTAAGATATTCAAATGATAGTTTAGGAAGTAGAGCTTTTGAAATGACCGAAACAGCAGCTGTAACATTAGTTGATAAAAAATATTTTCATTTTAAAGAAAATTTATTTTCAGATGAGAATAATTTAAGCGGAATTTGTGAGATAATCATGCAATCTTACGTACATAATACAAGAGGTTATTGTAGAAGTGTTTTAGATTGCATTAAACATATTTTACAAAGAAAAAAAAATACTTACTATTTTGCAAACTAAATCAATTAAAGTATTTAAAAATTCAGAAAAATTTTTTGTTTTTAGAAGCAAAGAAAATAATAAATATAAAGTTTTTAAAATTGCGCATAAAAATCCTAATAAAATTATGCAAGAAGTTCGACTTTTAAAAAAGTTAATTAATTCATCTAAAATTCTTAATAAAAAAATACCAAAAATATTTAAATATGGTGTAATAAAAAAAGGGATACATGCGAAAAAAGGATATTATGTTATTGATTATGTAAAAGGCTTTACTTTTACAGAAATTATAAAAAAGAACCTTTGCACATATGATTTTTTGAACAAAATTCATAATTATACTTTTCAAAATTTTTTACAAATTTTAAGAGAAAAGAGAAAACAAAAAAAAAATACATTAAATACATCTTTAAACATAAAAAAATTAATTTTTATTGAATTAACGAAGATCAAAAAAAAAGATATTTTAAGAAGAATTTATGATCAAAAAAAAATAAAAGTAGATAACTTAGAATATTACAACTTAATTTTCTATCTAAATATTATCTTAAATTCTAAAACTTTTAAAAAGATTTATAAAAATAACTTTTACTTATCTAATATAGGTCATTGGAATTTTCATGGAGGAAATATTATCTACCCTAATATAAATAGAAATATTAAAATGTTTTATTTAATAGATCCAGATGCTACTTGGAAAATCAATGACCCATTTTTCTCAATTGCAAGGTATGTTTATACTTATGTACATGACACTATAGAAAATAAGAAATACTATATAATGTCTAAATCTTTTAAAAATTTGAAATCTGTAAAACATACTTTTAAAACAAAAATAATTTGGTCATCAACTATTAAAAAAAAATATGAAAATAATTTTTCTGAATTTTTTACTTTGAAAGATAAAAAAAAACTTAATTTATTAAATGAAAATGAAAAATTTAGGTTAAAGACCTGCATATTGTTATGTTTATTAAGGGGTATAAATTCTAATTTTGAAAAAAGAATTCAAATTATTGATGATAAGGGAGACAAATTTAAAAATAATTCAATTTACATTTTCTTAACATTATTAAAATTTTTAAAAACTTTCGCTAATGAAATTAAAAAAAAATAGAACAATTTTAGTAACAGGTGGCAGCAAAGGTATTGGCCGTTCTATTTGTATAGACTTTTTAAAAAATGGGGAAAATGTAGTGTTCACTTATAGAAAGAAAGACAATTTTTCAGCATCTCTTGAAAATATACAATCAAAATATGGGGGTAGTATACTAGGGATTAGATGCGATTCCGAGAAAATGGGTGATTTAGTTAAACTTAAAAAATCTTTTAAAAAAAAATTTAAAAATTTGGATGTTTTAATAAATAATGTAGGTGATGCAATACAAAGATCAAAGTTTGAAAATTCCACCGATAAACTTTGGCAAAGAACATTAAATCTTAATCTAATCTCAACTATAAGAACATCAAAAATCTTTTTAGATTTATTAAAAAAAACAAAAAATTCATGCATTATCAATATAGGCTCTATCGCTGGTAAAAACCCAGGTTCTGCAGATTCTTTACATTACGCAGTTGCAAAATCTGCCTTAAAGAATTTTACAAAAGGGTTAGCTGTTGAACTAAAAAATATCCGAGTAAATTGTATAGCCCCAAGTATTGTAGAAACAAATTTTCAAACAAGACTATCATCAAAAAAAAGACTAATGAGAATTATAAAAACAACCCCTTTAAAAAGAATTGGAAAACCAGATGATGTATCAAACATGGTTACATTTATTAGTTCTTCAAAAGCAAGTTATATTAACGGTCAAATAATCTATATATCCGGTGGAAGGCAATAAATTAATCTTGAGAAAAATCTTAAATATAGTTGATTACTCAAATAAATCTGGCTTAGGACATTTAAGCAGAGCTTTAGAACTAAATAAAATCTTCGACAAGAGATCAAAATTTTTTATTCTTACAAAAAAAAAAATTCTACATAAAAACAAAAACATTATCAATTATGTGAATGAACTAAATTATTTTCTCAAAAAAAATAATACAAAATTTCATTACTGCATAATTGACAGTTATAATATTAGCTTTATACAAGAAAAAAAAATAAAAAATATTTGCGATAATCTTGTTACAATTGATGATTTTCAAAAAAGAAATTTTGCGTCAGATTTTTTACTAAATTTCTCCCCACTTGTTAAAAGAAATCACTACAAAAAAAGGTGTAAGAATAAAACTAAATTATTAATAGGTAATAATTACAATTATATGCAATTACCTTCTAAAGATGCTAAAATGAGTTATATAAAAAAAAAAAATTTGAGACTTTTCATCTATCTTGGTAATAAAGATAGATCTTTTGAAATCAGGAGTATTCTGAAAAAGATTTTTCTCTTTAGTAATATAAAAGAAGTTTTAATAATAAACCAAAAGTTCAATATTAACGAGTTTAATTTTAAAATTAAATTTAAAAAAAATTTAAAAAATAAAACTTTTTTAAATGAAATGTTAAAAAGTGATATTTTAATTTTAACCTCTGGTGTAGTTTCTAGTGAGTCAATTAATATGAAAAAAAAGGTCTTCCTAACCTTTGTGTCTAATAATCAAAAACAAAATTTTACATATTATACTAAAAACAAAAATGCTTCAAAATTGTCAAGTTTTCGTAAATTTATTAACAGACCAATGCATCTTATCAATTTTGATTTAATTAAGATAAAAGAAAGAAAAATTAATAATTATAATAAAATTATTAATATTAAAAATTATATTAATCCGCTTAAAGATAAAAAAAATAATAAGATAATTTTAAAACTTTATAACTCAAAATTTTGCAGGCAGATATTTTCTTTACAAACTTTAAATAATAGAAAATTTTTAAGAAATAAATCCACTTTTTCTTATACAGAACACAAAAGGTATATTTCAAATTTTTTGAAAGAAAGTAATAATTTTATTTTTTTAATAATTGTTAAGAATAATTTCGCCGGTTACATCAAGTTTAGCTATATAAAAAATTATCACGATATTTCAATTATTTTAAAAGATAAATTTAGAAATAGGAATGTTGCTACATCTGTTTTAAAATATTTTAAATATAACAAAATTCTTCCTTTCCAAATTAAAGCAAAAGTTAATAAACAAAACACTTCTTCAATAAAAACTTTTACTAAAGCAGGATTTAAGCTAAATAATGATTTAAGGATAATTAATTAAAATGAAAAAAAATTTCATAAGTACTGGTGTTAAAGATTTTGGAGTTATTTTAAATCCAAAAAAATGCAAAGAATTAAAGTCTCAAATAGAAAAATTAAGAGGTTATAAAAAAGATATTTTTTATAAATCTTATAAAGAATATAAAAAGAAGGGTAGGATATCTAATACTTCACCTGGATTAAAAACCCACAATTTAATTTACACTCACAATCTTGATTTAAAATTCGTCGATGAATCACTTAAATTTAAAAATGCATTATCAAGTATTATGGGAAATGAATTTAGAATAATCAAAAGATCAGTAATTATGCACGTCCCCTTAAAATTACTACCTGAGTGGGTAAAAGATAAAGTAAAAAACGTTGGAAGAGCAAACCTTAACCCTTGGATAAAGGATGCAAATCAAGACGTACAATATTTTTCACATCTTGATTTTCATCAAGATATGTCTAAAGCGATTTCGGGTTATGATAAGTTCGC
>CABYYE010000015.1 GCA_902523095.1 uncultured Pelagibacteraceae bacterium
TAGCGATATTTTATTTATTATTTATAATAACCAATAAATTAATTCAGCAAGAAGATAAAGCTAATAAAATTTCAAGCATTATTGCTATATTTGGTTTTATCAATATTCCAATAATTAAGTATTCAGTAGAATGGTGGAACACTTTGCATCAACCTGCTAGCATAAAAATTTTTGGTAACAACAGTATTCATAATTCAATGATAACACCGTTAATATTAATGTTTTTAGTATTGATATTGTACTGTGCGCTAATTTTTCTAATGAAATATAAGACGGAAATCATTAGAATTAAGAAGAAAAATTTAAAAAGATTATGATAAAAGACTTAATTTTGATGAATGGCTACGGTGTATTTGTATGGTTATCATTTTTTATAACTATTACAACGTGCTTAATTTTTTATTACAAAACTCTCAAAACGTTGAAGAAATATGAGAGAGAATTTGCTAGCGAATTAAACAAATTATCAGAGCAACAAAGAAAAACAGTTTTAGAACAGTCTAGAATTGCTAATCAGATTTTAGCCTCATACAATAAATCAATTTAAAGCATTTTAATGCTTACAAAAAAAGTAAAAAAAAGACTATCTTATCTAAGTGTATTCACACTACTTTCTATTTTGGCTATCTATTTTATTTTAAAGTCTTTAAATGAAAATATTCTATACTTTAAATCACCATCAGATATTCAGTCTTCAAATGATATTATTTTTAATAAAAAGATAAGAGTTGGGGGAATGGTAAAAAAAGACTCAATTAGAATTAAGAACAAAGAGATAAAATTTACCATTACAGACTTTAAAAATGAAATTTTAGTAACGTATACTGGTACAGTTCCTAACTTGTTTATGGAAGGTAAAGGAGTTGTAGCTGAAGGAAAGCTTAAAGATAAAAAGTTTTTTGTGGCAGATAGGATTTTGGCAAAACACGATGAAAATTATATGCCTCCAGAACTAAAAGATATTATGAAAAAAAATGTTAAGTAGTATAGGAAACTTTTTATTACTATTAAGCACAATTTTAAGTTTAATTGTAATCTATACATCTTTTAAAAACTTAAATGAAAAAGGAAATTTAATTTCTAAAAATCTATTTACAATTTGCTCCTTACAATGCACCTTTATAATAGTTTCTTTTTTTACTTTAGTCTTTGCTTTTATTATTTCTGATTTCTCTCTTGTTACTGTCTACCAAAATTCACACACAGCAAAACCAATTTTCTATAAGATTTCAGGCACATGGGGAAATCACGAAGGCAGCTTAATGCTATGGTTAATTATTTTAACAATTTTTTCCTTTTTGTTTCTAGTATCAAGTAAAAATAAAAAAAAAGAATTTAGAATTTATACTTTAATTATCCAAAATTTATTAATAATTTGTTTTTTAGTTTTTCTATTATTTAATTCCAATCCATTTGGCATTGTAACACCTGTGCCTAAAGAAGGCTTAGGTTTAAATCCAATTTTACAAGACCCTGCTTTGGCTATACATCCTCCTTTATTGTATTTAGGTTTTGTAGGGTCATCTATATATTTTTCCGCAGCTATTGCTTCTCTATTAACAAATTACTCAGGTAAATTATTTGTGAACGCAATAAAAAAATGGGTTTTACTTTCCTGGTCATTCCAAACAATTGGAATTTTAGCTGGCTCTATTTGGGCTTATTATGAATTAGGCTGGGGAGGGTTTTGGTTTTGGGATCCAGTAGAAAACGCTTCTTTGTTTCCCTGGTTTTCAATGACTGCATTATTGCATTCATTAATTGTTTTGGAAAAGAGAGACAAATTATATTTCTGGGTAATAATTCTTTGTATAATTACTTTCACTTCAAGCGTAGCAGGAACTTTTCTTGTTAGATCTGGAGTTTTAAATTCTGTGCACACATTTGCAAATGACCCATCTAGAGGTATTTATATTTTATCATTTCTGAGTATTATGATTTTTGGTTCAGCAATTCTTTTGCTTAAAAAAATTAAAAGCAATAACTTTGTCTTTAATACAAATAGCAAAGAGACATTTATACTGGTTAACAACTGGTTTATGATTTTCTATCTAATCACAATTTTTCTTGGAACTGTTTATCCAATATTTACAGAAGTATTAAGTGATCATAAGATTTCTGTAGGGCCTCCTTTTTATAATACTGTAATAATACCAGTAGTCGTTTTTTTCTTAATATTTATGTCAATTGGACCCCAGGCTAGGTGGATAAAAAATAGATTTGATAACTTCAAACAAATAGTCTCAATTTTGATTTGTTCTCTTTTAATAAATTTTTGTATATTTTATTTTTTCAAAAGTTATAGCGTCTTATCAAATTTAATTATTATCTCTTCTTCTTTTCTAATCATTTCTTCATTTAATGATGCAATTAAATCAATAAAAAAAAATAACTTCAATATCTCGAGGATAATATCTCACAGTGCATTTGGTTTTTTAATTTTATTTATCGGATTAAATCACAATTTTTCAATCGAGGAAGAATTTAATTTAAAGATTGGACAGATACAAAAATTTGAAAACTACAATATAAGATTTACAAATTTAAATCTTGAAGATCATGAAAACTATAAAGCTATTATTGGAGAGTTTAAAGTAAACAATTTAGATAAAAATTTTGTTCAAATTTTAAAACCAGAAATAAGAATATATGAGAAACCAAGTACATTAACATACGAAGCATCAATACGGTCTAATATTTTAGAGGACTATTACGTTACGATGAGTAATATTGATCGTTCTGATTATTATAATATCAAATTTCAAAAAAAACCTTTTATGATATGGATTTGGATATCTGTTATCTTAATCTCCTTGGGAGGATTTTTAAGATTGTTTAGACATGAAAATAAAATTTATTAAATTTATTATTTTTTTTATAATATTTTTTGTGCTTAGCATTTTTTTTGTAAGTTTAAATAAAGATCCTTTATATAGCACTAAAGATTTAGAGGGAGAAAAAATACAAGATATAAGTCTAAATCATTTTTCTAAAAATGAGATAATTTCTAATCAAGACTTAAAAAAAAATAAATTTACTTTAATAAATTTTTGGGCGTCATGGTGTGCCCCATGTAGATTAGAGCATCCTTATTTGGTAAAATTAAATAAAGAAGATAATTTAAAGATACTTGGTGTTAATTTTAAGGACAAAAAACAAAATGCCATAAAATTTCTAAATGATTTTGGAAATCCTTATGATTATCTGGCAAAAGATACAACTGGCAAACAGTCAGTAAATTTTGGTATCTATGGTATTCCTGAAAGTATTTTAATTAATAAAGATTTGATTATAGTCAAAAAATTTATTGGACCATTAACTTATAATGATTATATAAAAATCAGAGGAGCTGTAAAAAATGAATAAAATAAAATTTATAATTTCTATAATTTTTTTTCTTTTTGTTGCTTCAAATATTTTAGCAGCATCAATTAATAAAAATGAATTATTTAAAAATATTAGATGTTTGGTTTGCCAAGGGCAATCAATTGCAGATTCTAATTCCGATTTTGCAAGAACTGTAAAGTTAGTAATTAACGATCAAATCAAAGATGGCAAAACTGAAAAAGAAATATATAAATTTCTAGTTGAAAAATATGGAGAATGGATTGTTTATAACCCCCCTCTAAATAAGTATAATTTTATCTTGTGGTTTTTTCCTTATTTTATATTGATAATTGGAGGTTTTTTAATTTATATTTTATCAAAAAAAAAGGATAGTGCTTAGACAAAAAGGTATCTATACAGAAGCACGTTTTAATTGTATTTTTAATTTATGAAATTTAGTTTTTTAAAGTTTTTAATAATATTGTTTCTCTTATCAAACCCAGTTTTTGCGACTGATGATGAAGTGGATTTATCATTTTATACTGGTACCTTTGATGTAATCGACAAAGAAGGTGATGACCAAACTCATTTGATAGGACTAGAACATAAAAATCCAAATTTATTTAGAGAAACCTTTTTAGGAAAACTATCTCCTGTAACTGGAGGATTTATCACTGGCAAAGACTCAGTATATTTGTATACGGGGATAGAAGGTCAATATGGCATTGGACCTTTAAAAATTTTACCTAGTTTTACCCCAGGCTTTTATGAAAAGGGGAGTGGTAAAGATCTTGGAAGTGCGCTTGAATTTAAAAGTGAAATTAAAATAGGTTTAGATATATTTGAAAATTCAAACATAGGTTATAGCTATAGCCATATATCTAATAATGAGTGGGGAGATACTAATCCAGGAACAGATAATCAACAAATAAATTTTTCAAAAAAGTTTTAGTCTATGAACATAAAAAATTGTCATAACTATGGAGACTTTAGAAAACTCGCAAAAAAAAAATTACCCTCACCAATTTTTCACTATATCGATGGAGCCGCTGACGACGAAATAACTTATGCAAGAAACACAAGCGCATTTGATGACGTTGACTTAGTTCCAAATGTATTGAGAGGCGTTGAGAACGTAGATTTGTCAACTACAATATTTGGTAAAAAACTTGATTTACCTTTTTATCTCGCACCAACTGCACTACAAAGACTTTTTCATTATGATGGTGAAAGAGCAGTTGGAAAAGCAGCTCAAAAGTTTAATACAATGTTTGGTGTTTCAGCTTTAGCAACTGTAAGTGTAGAGGAAATATCTTCTATGATTAATACGCCAAAAATGTTTCAATTTTATTTTCACAAAGACAGAGGGTTAAATGACTCTTGTTTAGAAAGAGCTAAAGCAGCAAAATTTGATGTTATGGCTTTAACAGTTGATACGATTACCGGTGGAAATCGTGAAAGAGATCTTAGAACTGGATTTACATCACCTCCTAAATTAACCTTGGCAAGTTTATTTAGCTTTGCGACCAAACCTATGTGGGGAATAAATTATTTAACAAAGGGAAAATTTGAACTACCTCATCTACAAGACTATGTGAAAGAGGGAACTAGCACAAATTCTTCGATAGGAAACTATTTTTCAACTATGTTAGATCAATCTATGAATTGGAAAGATGCTGAGAAACTTTGCTCCAAGTGGGGTGGTCATTTTGCTCTGAAAGGAGTTATGAGTGTTGAGGATGCTAAGCGCGCTGTCGATATAGGATGTACAGGCATTATGGTTTCAAATCATGGTGGTCGGCAACTTGATGGATCCAGGTCTCCTTTTGATCAACTTGCTGAAATTGTTGATGCTGTTGGAGACAAACTAGATGTGATTTGTGAAGGTGGAATTCATAGAGGAACCCACATGCTTAAAGCTTTATCTTTAGGTGCCAAAGCTTGTTCTGGTGGAAGATTATATTTATATGCTTTAGCAGCTGCGGGCCAGGCAGGTGTTGAAAGAGCATTAGGTCAATATAAGTTAGAATTAGAAAGAGATATGAAATTAATGGGCTGCACAAAAATAAGTGATCTTAATAGAAAAAACTTAAGATTTAGAAGATAATGAGTTTAAAAGATTGTCACAATTTTGAAGATTTTAGAAAGCTCGCAAAAAAAAAATTACCCTCACCAATTTTTCACTATATTGATGGTGGAGCAGATGATGAGTTAACTTTAAGAAGGAATACTGAGTCCTTCGAAGATTGCGATTTGATTCCAAATATTCTTGCTAGCGTAGGCAAACCTGATTTATCTACTACTTTATTTGGAAAAAAAATTGATATGCCGATTTTTTTGTCACCAGCGGCAATGCAAAGACTTTATCACCCTGATGGAGATAGAGCGTCAGCACGAGCAGCAGAAAAATTTAATACATTTTACAGCATGTCTTCTATGGGCAATAACACTATTGAAGAAGTATCGAATATATCAAGCGGGCCAAAACTTTTTCAACTTTACGTTCACAAAGATAGATCGATTTCTGATGATTTAATTGAGAGATCAAGAAGATCTGGCTTTGACGCGATGTGTTTGACTGTAGATACTTTAGTTGCTGGCAATAGAGAGAAAGATCATCGAACAGGATTTACCACTCCACCAAAGCTTACTTTTCAAAGCCTGATAAGTTTTGCAATGCGGCCTAAGTGGGTATTCAATTACCTAACTGGTAAAAAATTCGAGCTATCAAATGTAAAGAAGAAAACTGATAAAGGAACAAACATTGCAAAATCAGTTATTGAATATATTAATGAACAATATGATCCAGCCATGGGTTGGAAAGACGCCGAGTACTGTGCAAAGAAGTGGAATGGACCTTTTGCATTAAAGGGAGTTATGTCTGTAGAAGATGCGAAAAGGGCTATTGATATTGGATGCACAGCAATTATGGTATCTAATCATGGAGGTCGACAACTTGATGGATCTCGATCGCCCTTTGATCAGGTCAAAGCAATATCTGATGCAGTAGGTGATAAATTAGAAATTATTCTAGACGGCGGCGTTAGACGAGGTACTCATGTATTAAAAGCAATTGCAGCTGGAGCTAAGGCTTGTAGTTTTGGTAAAATGTTTCTATTTTCCTTAGCTGCTGGTGGACAAAGCGGTGTAGAGCATTTACTACAAAATATGTATGATGAGATTAATAGAAACATGGTTTTAATGGGATGTAAAAGCTTGAAAGAATTGAATAGTTCAAAATTAATTTATAGAAATAAAAATTAAAAATAGTAGAATATAAAAATGAAATTAGCAAAAAATTTAGAGAGACTTGGAACAGAGTCCGCATTTTCAATTTTGGCTGAGGCTAAAAAACTCGAAGCACAAGGAAAGCCAATGATACACTTAGGCTTAGGTCAACCAGATTTTAAAACTCCTCAACACGTTATGGATGCAGCAAAAAAAGCAATTGATGATGGACATCATGGCTATGTATTAGCTAATGGAATTTTAGAATGTAGACAAGCTGTTACAAGAAAAATTAAAAAGTTGTACAATAAAGACATGAGTCCTGAAAGAGTGATGATAATGCCAGGAGGAAAACCTACAATGTATTATGCAATACAAATGATCGGAGAACCTGGCGCAGAAATAGTTCATCCGACACCAGGATTTCCGATCTATGAGTCTATGATAAATTATACAGGGGCTAAAGCTATTCCGTATGACTTAACTAAAGAAAAAGATTTAAAATTTGATCCAGAAAAAATTTTATCTTTGATAACTGATAAAACAAGATTAGTTATTTTGATTAATCCAAATAATCCAACAGGCAGTTTCGTCGAAAAACCTGCAATAGACTTTCTTGCTGAGGGTTTAAAGAAACATCCTCACGTTTATATATTAAGCGATGAAATTTATAGTAGACAAATTTTTGATGGAAAAGAAATGCCAACATTTTTTAACTATCCTGATTTACAGGATCGATTGATAGTCTTAGATGGATGGAGTAAAGCTTATTCAATGACCGGTTGGAGAATGGGTTGGAGTGTGTGGCCAGAAAATTTAATTCCCCATGTTACAAAATTAGCAATAAATAGTTTTTCTTGTGTTAACGCACCCTCTCAGTTTGCTGGAATAGCTGCATTAGATGGGCCAGACGATGCAATAATTAACATGATGACTAAATTTGATCAAAGAAGAAAATTAATTCACAAGGGATTAAATGATTTACCAGGTGTTACTTGTAGTATGCCTGGAGGAGCTTTTTATGCTTTCCCTAACGTTAGTGGTACTGGAATGAATGGATCAGAATTTTCTAAAAAATGTATGCATGAAGCTGGCGTGGCAATTGTTCCTGGAACAGCATTTGGTAAAACATCGGTTGATTTCGTACGTTTTAGCTTTGCAGCATCGCAAGACAATATCTCCCAAGCCTTGGAAAATATTAAAAAAATGTTAGCTAAATAGACTGTATTTTTCTTAAATTTTAACTAAAATCAATTTTATGAATGAACAAGTTCAACTAGAGCTAAAGAAAATTTTTAATAGTAGATTTTCTACCTCAGTTTCTACCAGAACAAATTATGCTAGAGGAGAGGATACATATGATCCAGTATTATCCGAAGCAGTTGTTTTTCCAGAAACTAACGCAGAAGTTTCAAAAATTCTAAAGCTTTGTAATGATCACAAGATTCCCGTAGTTCCATTTGGAACTGGAACTTCATTAGAGGGAAATGTAGTAGGCAATGAGAATGGAATAACTGTTTCTTTAGAAAAAATGAATAATATTTTAAGTGTTAACGTAGAAGACTTTGATTGTAGAGTTCAAGCTTGCGTAACTAAAGAACAATTAAATGATTATTTGAGAGAGGATGGAGTTTTCTTTCCGATTGATCCTGGAGCAAACGCTGCTATAGGAGGTATGGCGTCAACCTCCGCTTCTGGAACAATGGCTGTCAAATATGGAACTATGAAAACTGTTATAACAGGTTTAACGGTTATTCTTCCTAATGGAGATATTATAAATACTGGCAGCAGAACAAAGAAAACCTCTGCTGGTTATAATTTAACAAATTTATTTATTGGTTCAGAAGGAACACTCGGAATAATTACTGAAATACAACTAAGATTATCTCCTATACCAGAAAGCATTATGAGTGCAGTTTGTCATTTTCCATCTTTAGATGATGCTGTTCAAACAGCACAACAAATTATTCAGTATGGAGTGCCAATAGCTCGTATTGAAATGCTAAATAAAGATCAAATGGATATCAGCATTAATTATTCAAAGTTAAAAGATCTTGAAGCTTTACCAACATTATTTTTTGAATTTCACGGTTCGGAATTATCTAATAAAGAGAATATTAAGGTAGTTGAGGAAATATCTAAAGACAACAAAGGAAGTTCATTTAAATGGGCAAAAGATTTAGAAGAGAGAAATAAATTATGGAAAGCTCGGTGGGACGTTTATTATTCAGTTAAAGCATTAATTAAAAATGGAAGAGTTTACTCTACGGACGTATGTCTTCCAATTTCAAAGATAACTGAATGTGTAAATTTTGCAGAAGAAGAGACAAAAAAATTTGGACTTAGAGCCCCAATGGTCGGTCATTTGGGAGACGGAAATTTTCACGTAATTTTACCATATGACCCTGAAAAAAAAGAAACATACAAAAAGATAAGAGAGTTTAGTGATTTATTAATTAAAAAAACTTTAGAACTAAATGGAACTATTACAGGCGAACATGGAATAGGACTTCATAAAAAAGATTATCTTATTAAGGAGCATGGGGATAATATTCCAGTAATGAAATCTATAAAAAGGACTATCGACCCAAACAACATAATGAATCCTGGAAAGATATTTGATTTAAACTAACTATTGTTTTGTATGAAAAAAATATTAGTCACAAGAAGATTATTACAATCTAATGAAGAAAGATTAAAGCAACTATATAGCGTAAAACTTAACTCCAATGATGAACTTTACTCTCAAAAAAAACTAATTGAAATGAGTGATGGCTGCGAGGGAATACTATCAGCTCTCACAGATAAACTGGATGCAGAAACAATTAACAAATTACCTAAAAGTGTTAAAATTCTTTCAAATTTTGCAGTCGGTTTTGGAAATATAGATATAGAGGCTGCCAAAAAAAAAAATATCGTAGTAACTAATACCCCAGAAGTTTTGACAGATGCAACAGCAGAGATAGGTATCCTCCTGATTTTAGGTGCTTGCAGAAGAGCTTCAGAGGGAATTGAAGGTGCTAGAGCGTCAAACTGGAAATGGTCTGCAGATTATTTAATAGGAAAACAATTAACAGGAACAAGGTTAGGTATTTTAGGAATGGGAAGAATTGGAAAAAAAATTGCTAAAATTGCAAAATCTCTTGGAATGATAATCCATTATCATAATCGTTCAAAACTTAGCCCAGATAAAGAAGAAGGTGCTACCTACCATAAGGAATTAAAAAGTTTATTTTCAGTTTCTGATGTCTTATCTATTTGCTGTCCAGCCTCAAAAGAAACAATAAATTTAATCAATGCAGAGACATTAGAGCATCTTCCGAAGGGAGCAGTCGTAACTAATGTTGCAAGAGGAGATATTGTAGACGACGAGGCATTAATCGATGCTCTCGATAGAAGAAAAGTATATGCAGTAGGTTTAGATGTATATAAAGGGGAGCCTAATTTAAATCCTGGTTACTTAAAACATAAAAGTGCTTTCATTCTTCCTCATTTAGGTAGCGCAACTAAAGAAACGAGAACTGCGATGGCGAATTTAGCTATTGATAATCTCGAAGAATTTTTTAAAACTGGTAGCTCTAAAAATAAAGTAAATTAGATATTTTTTTGCTACTTGAAGTTGTACGCGTCAAATTTTGTTTAATTTGAGTGAGACTCTCTCAAATTTATATGTTTAAATATTTTTAATTATTAATAATTAAGGGGGACAAATGTCTAAAAAAATAATTAAAGGAGTAAAAACTCCTTCAAGACGTAAGTTCTTTAAAGCAGCTGCAGTAACAAGTGCAGCAGCGGCAGCTACAGTTGCAATGCCAAACATTGCATTCGGTGCTCCGAAAACTTTAAAGATGCAAGCTGCTTGGCCTTCAGGAGCAAACATATTCTTCGAAATGGCTGGCGACTATGCAAAAATGGTTAGCGACATGTCAGGTGGTGAACTGAAGATTGATCTTCAGCCAGTTGGTTCAGTTGTAAAAACTGGAGAAATTGGTCAAGCAGTAAGTTCTGGTGTACTAGATATGGGACACTGGGTAACTGCATACTGGTATGGTAAAAATGCTGCCGCTTCATTATTTGGTACTGGTCCATCATACGGAATGTCATCTCAAGAGGTAATGGGATGGATGGAATACGGTGGAGGTAGAAAACTTTACGATGAAACACTTGCAAAAGTTGGTTTCGATTATATTGGTTTCTTCCATATGCCAATGCCTGCTCAGCCTTTTGGTTGGTTCAAAAAGAACGTAACTAAAGTGTCTGACGTTAAAGGAATGAAGTACAGAACAGTTGGTTTAGCGACTAACGTATTAACAGCAATGGGAATGGTAGTTAGACAATTACCAGGTGGTGAAATTCAACCTGCTATGAAAACAGGATTGATTGAAGCTGCTGAGTTTAACAACCCAACTTCAGACTCTCAGTTTGGAATGCAAGACGTTTCTAAGCATTATCACTTAGGAAGCTTCCACCAATCTCAAGAGATGTTTGAAATTCCAGTAAACAAAAAGACATTTAATGGTTTGTCGCCTGCACATCAAGCGATACTAAAAAATGCTGCTTATGCTGCGAATACGGACAACTACTTCAAAGCGTTAGTGAGATACTCAGCTGATTTATCAAAACTGATGAATCAACACAAAGTAAATGTGTATCAAACATCTGATGAAATCTTAGCTCAACAATTAAAAGGTTGGGATAAAGTAATAGGTGATTTCAATAAGAAAGATCCTTTCTTTAAGAAAATTGTAGATTCTCAGAAAAAATACGCTAAAAGAGTTATGAAATACTTGCTGATGAATCAGCCAAATTACAAGCTGGCTTATGAAAATGAGTTCGGAAGTATTGCAAAAGTTAAAATTTAATTAACTTTTTTATAATTTTAAAAGGGGGCTTTTTGGCCCCCTTTTTTTTATGGAAAAGAATAAAATTTTAGAATAGTTTATTTTTATGAGAGGATTTATCAGCTTTGCAGATCATTTGAGTACATCGGTAGGAAAGGCATTTTCTTGGTGTATTGTAATATTAATGGGTGGTACTTGTTATGAAGTAGTAATGGCTTATGCTTTTAATGCACCTACATTATGGAATTTTGATTTTAGTTTACAAATGTACGGAGCCATTTTTATGATGGCGGGAGCTTACACTTTATCTACAGAAGCTCATGTAAGGGGAGATGTAATTTACAGATTATTCAAACCTAGAACACAAGGCTACATTGATTTAATCTTATACTTTATATTTTTCTTTCCTGGAGTGTTAGCCTTAGCATTTTATGGTTATGAATATGCTGCATTGGCGTGGAAAATTAAAGAAACAAGTTGGAATAGTCCTGCTCAAATCCAAATTTATATGGCAAAAGCACTAATACCTTCAGCGGGAGTACTTTTAATCATTCAAGGAATTAGTGAAGTCTTCAGATCAATTATTTGCATTCAAACTGGCCACTGGCCAGCTAGGATGGTTGTTGCTGAAGAAACAGAAAAAATGTTAATGAGAACTTCACAAGACGAGGATCAAAAAGATGTTATTTAGTTTAACAAATCCAGAAGTTGCTATCTTGATGATGGCAATATTTTTATTTGCAGTACTTCTTGGATTTCCTATTGCATTTACTTTAATGGCAATGGGAGTTGGATTTGGTTACTACGCCTACTTCGATCCAACTCGAATGGAGCATTTATTAGATAATAGAATTTTTCAATTATTTGTTCAAAATACTTATACGGTGATGGATAACACGGTATTAACCGCAGTCCCCTTATTTTTATTTATGGGATATCTAGTAGAGAGAGCAGGAATTGTTTCTAGATTGTTTTTTGCAATTAGATTAGCCTCACACAGATTGCCAGCTTCAATGGCAGTAGCAGCTCTAATTACCTGTGCACTTTTTTCAACTGCAACAGGGATAATTGGTGCTGTGGTTACTTTAATGGGTCTGTTAGCTTGGCCGGCTATGATCAAAGCAGGATATGATAAAAAATTTGCTTCAGGAGTAATTTGCTCAGGAGGTTGTCTTGGAATATTAATTCCACCGAGCATTATGTTAATTGTTTATTCTGTTATCGCTCAACTATCGCCTTTAAGATTATTTGCTGCAGCAATACTTCCTGGTTTATTACTCGCAGGACTATATATAGGTTATGCAATTACTCGAGCATATTTTAATCCCTCTATAGCTCCTAAACCACCTCAAGAAGAAATACCTCCAAGGGCTGAAATTCTAAAGGAAGTTTTGGTTTCTTTTCTTCCCCTCTTCTCACTAATTATTTTAGTGCTCGGAACAATTTTAGGAGGATTAGCTACACCTGCAGAAGCAGCAGGAGTAGGAGCGTTTGGAGCAATAGTTCTCTCCTTCTTTTATAAAACTTTAAAATGGAAAAATTTTAAAGAATCCGTTTTTCTTACTGCAAAGACTACAGCAATGATAATGTGGCTGTTCATAGGGTCTTGGACTTTTTCATCTGTTTTCTCTTATTTAGGAGGTCATGAAGTATTTGAACATTTCTTCAAATCTATGGATCTTGCACCATGGCAATTCTTAGTAATTACTCAGATTATAATTTTCTTACTTGGATGGCCATTAGAATGGACTGAAATATTAATTATTTTTGTTCCAATATTTTTACCATTAGTTGAATTTTTTGGAGTGAATCCATATTTCTTTGCCATGTTAATTGCTTTAAATTTACAAACATCTTTTTTAACACCACCCATGGCTATGTCGGCATATTACTTGAAGGGCGTTCAAACAAAAAATGTTGAACTTTTAGATATCTTTAGAGGAATAATGCCTTTCTTAGGAATTGTTATATTTGCGATGGTATTAATGTATTTATTCCCTGGTATCGCATTGTGGCTACCTGATACTTTATTTGCTAATTAATAAATTAAGATGATAGACACAGCTTCTTTAAATGCCAATGAATTGGTTTCAAAGTTAAAATCTGGTGATATTTCATCCGTAGATTTATGTAAAGCTTACATCAAAAGAATTGAAAAGTTTGAAAAAGATGTTCAAGCTTGGGCTTTTTTAGATAAAAAAATTCTATTAGAAAAAGCAGAGGAGGCAGACGAGTATAGAAAATCAGGTAAACCACTTGGTTCTTTACATGGTCTTCCTATTGCCATCAAAGATATAATTGGAACATATGATATGCCAACTGAATGTGGAACTGTCTTTAGAAAAAAAATGTCTAGCTCTCAAGATTCAGAAATAGTCAATTTATTAAAAACTGCTGGAGCAATTATTATGGGAAAAACAGTAACTTGTGAACTTGCTTACATTCATCCAAGTAAAACTAAAAATCCCCATGATTACTCTAGAACTCCTGGCGGATCCTCCAGCGGATCTGCAGCAGTCATAGCTTCCCATATGGCTCATTTATCAATTGGCTCTCAAACGGGTGGATCAATTATTAGACCTGCTTCTTATTGTGGAGTTGTTGGTTACAAGCCTTCTTATGGTTTAATTTCAAGAAATGGAGTTTTAAAAACCTCTGATAAACTTGATACAATGGGAGTATTCGGAAAAACTGTAAAAGATGTAGCATTACTTGCAAAATCATTAATAAAAAAAGATTTGTATGACCCAGCCACAGTTCATTTTGCTGCTGATGATATGATAAAAATTTGTGAAGAAGGGCCAGTTTTTGATCCAAAGTTTATTTTTTATAAAACAGATAATTGGAAAAACATCAACAAAGAGTCTCAAAAAGCATTTGAATTTTTAATTAAAAGCTTAAAGAAGAATATTGAAGTATTTGATATGCCCTCATATTTTAAAGAGATTCCCAAATATCACCAAATTATACATGAAACTGATTTAGCAAATAATTTTCAAGTTTATTACAAAAAAGATAAAAATAAACTTTCTAAAGAAATGAGAGATGCGATTGAAAGAGGAATGAAGTATTCTGCTAAAGAGTATACAGATGCAATAGATTTCATGAAGCAAAGCTACGAGTCTTATAAAGAAGTTTTTGAAGATTATCACGGTATTATCACTCCATCTTCAAGCGGAGTAGCTGACAAAGGTCTCAAATCTACTGGAAGTGCAGACTTTCAAAAATGTTGGACATACTTAGGTTTACCAACAATTTCACTCCCTTTACTAACTGGAGAAAATAATTTACCATTAGGGGTTCAGTTAATTGGCAATAAACTAGATGATTTAAGATTTCTAGGAACAGCTAATTGGTTGGAGAAAAACTGTAAAGATGAATAAAATTACTTCAATAATTGGTTGCGCTTTTTGTATTGCTTTTCTAATTGGTTTGGCAACTACATTGACTAGATCAATGATGATTGGTTTTAAAGATGTTTTGCCAGTTTACATCCTAATGGGCCTAGTAATAATAATGATGTTATATGAGGCCTTTGGAGACAAAAAGAAATAATTTTTACCCGTATTTACTTTTATTTATTCAGCCTATTTTTATGGCTTCTAATATTATTGTTGCAAGAGGTGGTGTCGAATATGTTCCCCCAATTTCACTAGCATTTTGGAGATGGCTCACGGTATTTATAATTTTGATACCATTCTTTTTTATTGAAATCATAAAGAAAAAAAAACAATTTAAGAAAGAGGCTTTCGAACTTTTTTTCTTAGGACTTATGGGTTGTGGAATTTGTGGAGCATTTCCTTTTATAGCTGGCATGTCTACTACAATGGCAAATATGGGGATTATTTATACATCTTCTCCTATATTTATAATCGTTTTATCCGTTTTATTTTTTGGAGATAAAATTAATATATCTAGGATCACAGGATTAATTTTGTGCCTTTCTGGTGTTTTGATAATAATTTGTAAAGGAGATCTATCTTATTTGATAAACTTTAAGTTCACTTCGGGAGACTTATGGATGTTGGGCGCAGCTGTAGGTTGGGCAGCTTACTCTATTTTTCTTATTAATTGGAAGAGCGACTTCAGTCTTATGGCCAGGTTTACTCTAATAGCTTTTTTTGGAGCAATTTCTTTATTCCCGTTTTATTTAATTGAAGAGTCTTATTTTTTTAATACAACATTTAATAATAATTTTATATTTTGGGTTTTGTTTGCTGCTATCTCTCCTGGGATTATTGCTTTTACTTTGTATACTAAAGTTCAAAAATATGTTGGAGCTTCTTTAGCAGGATTTACACTTTATATATTTTCAATATACTCTGCTATTTATGGAATAATATTATTTGACGAATCTCTTTTAAGTTTCCACTATTATGGAGCTGCCCTAGTATTTATTGGGGTTTATTTAGCTAGAAAGGCAATTAAATGAAATATTTGTTTCTAGCTTTATCATCTGTAATAATTGCTTACATAACAGTAATAATTTTTATATATTTTTATCAGAGAAATTTACTTTATCACCCTGCAGAGAATAATTACCAAAGTGATAAAATTCAATTTAATTACAATGAGATTTTTATAAAAGTTGATGAAGAGATTAAGTTAAAATCTTGGATTATAAAAAAAGATTTAAAGAAATTTAAAACACTTCTTATATTTCACGGCAATGCTGGCCACTTATCAAACAGAATTTATAAACTTAATGAGCTAAATAAACTAAATATCAATATTTTGTTAATTTCATGGAGAGGTTTTAGTGGTAACAAAGGATCTCCTACTGAACAAAACCTATATAAAGATGCTAAAGCAGCAATCAAATGGCTTAATGAACAAAATATTACTAACGATAAAATTATTTTATATGGGGAATCCTTAGGTAGTGGAGTGGTAGTAGAAATGGCTAAAAAAAATAATTTTAATAGTATTATATTAGAGTCGCCATTTACATCGATAGAAGATTCAGCAAAAATCTATTATCCTTATCTACCTGTAAGACTTCTTTTAAAGGATAAATATGATTCAATAAGTAAGATTAAAAAGATAAGTATTCCAATTATGATCATGCACGGTGAGAAAGATGATGTTGTTCCTTTTTCAATGGGAAAGATATTATTTGAAAAAGCCAATAGTCCAAAACATTCATATTTTACTTCAACCGACGATCACATGATGGAATTTAATTCAGAATTATTAGAAGCAATAAAAAATTTTGTAGAGAAATATTAGTTATTAAGACCCAAAAGAGCTTTGGCAAAGAATTCTGCTTTAAATGGATGAAGATCAGTATCTTTTTCTCCCATACCAACTGCTATAATAGGCAGATTATATTTTTTACAAATTGCTAAAATGACTCCTCCTTTAGCAGTACTATCAAGTTTAGTAATTATTAAGCCAGTAATGTCATGAATTTTTTTGAACTCTTCAACTTGATTTAAAGCATTTTGTCCTGTGGTTGCGTCTAAAACTAAAATTACTTCATTCGGAAATTTATCGTCAACTTTCTTTAAAACGTTAATAATTTTTTTATACTCTTCCATAAGGTTTTTTTTATTTTGTAATCTTCCAGCAGTATCTATCAAAGCAATGTCGATTTGATTTTTTTTTGCAAATTCAGCAGTTTTGTAAGCAACAGAAGCGGGATCGCTATTAATTTCTGATTTAATGATATCAGCTCTAACTTTAACGGCCCATACCTGTAATTGATCAATAGCAGCTGCCCTAAAAGTATCAGCTGCTCCAAACACTACTGATCTATTATTGTCTTTAAAATATTTTCCTAATTTTCCAATTGTTGTTGTTTTTCCAACACCATTTACTCCAGACACAA
Source organism: uncultured Pelagibacteraceae bacterium (assembly GCA_902523095.1). Lineage (GTDB taxonomy): Bacteria > Pseudomonadota > Alphaproteobacteria > Pelagibacterales > Pelagibacteraceae > Pelagilacustribacter. The sequence goes on from CABYYE010000015.1 coordinate 17,227, forward strand.
CCATAACAGATGAATTGGCATTGCCCATTAAAGTAAGATCTTTTTCATATTTTAAAAGTTCGATAGCCATTTTATCAGCCAACAATTTTAATATTTCTCTATGGTCATCTAATTTTTTATCAATTTTAAAATTTTCAAAGTCTTTTCTTAACTCTCTAGCGACATCAACACCAGCATCAGATGAAATAATTAATTCCTCAAATTCTGTGAGAACATTGTCATCAATTTTTTTTTTAGAAAATATGTTTTTAAATCCGGTAGAAAGTCCATCTGAACTTTTACCTAATCCTATTTTAAATTTATCAAATAGACCCATTTAAATTTCTAGTCTAGTATTTTTTATTTCTGAAACTGGACCTCTCATAAAAATATTAAGACTTTTATCTATTTTAATATTTAAACTTCCTTCTTCAAATTTAATATTGATATCACTTTTAGTTAACTTTTTTATAAATGCTGCCACAGCAGTAGCACAAGCAGCTGTTCCACATGCTTTTGTTAATCCAGCACCACGTTCCCAAACATTTACAGTAATATTGTTTTCATTATCTATTTGAGCAAAAGTAACATTTGTTCTGTCAGGAAATAATTCATGATTCTCTATTTTAGGTCCTAATATTTTAAGATCATATTCAAAACAATCTTTAACAAAAAAAATTATATGTGGATTTCCTATATTAAGGCAAAATCCATCAGTGAATTCTCTGTCATCAATATTTAAAGTTATATTTTTGTGATCTAATTTTTCTTTTAATGGAATCTTATTCCATTCAAATATAGGTTTTCCCATTTCTAGCTGAACATCAGAATCTCCAACAATTTTCGCATTAAGCAATCTATTGTTTGTTTTTAATTTAATTTCTTTATTATTTAAATCTTTGCTTAATAAGTAAGCCACGCACCTACTTCCATTTCCACACGCACTTACCTCACCTCCATCTGAATTAAAAATGGTTATCGGAAATGTATTATTAATTTCTTTCTCAATAAATATTATTTGGTCAAATTCAATATTTCGGTGAAAAGATTTGAGATTTCCCAAATGAATTATTTTTTCTCTAGGTATGCTTATGAAATTTTCTCTTCTATCTACAATAATAAACCTATTGCCTAAACCGTCCATTCTAAAAGCATTAATCAAAGGCATAATAATAGATTAGTATAATTATTCATTGACTTTTAAAACCCCAAATTGTAGTTTTCATGAACTTTCCGCAAATACACACGTTTTTGCGGTACTCTTGAAAACAAGAGTGTCGACACTAGTCAGCGAAGGTTCGCCCACTAGTGCGATAGGTGTTGGGTATAATAAAAATGTTTGAAAATTTAACAAATAAATTAGAAAGTATTTTTTCTAAGCTAAAAAGTGCTCCTTCATTAACTGAGGAACAAGTTGACTCTGGCTTAAAAGAGATAAGATTGGCGTTATTAGAAGCTGATGTTGCTCTTCCGGTCACAAAAGAATTTATTGCGAATGTAAAGCCAAAAGCTATTGGTCAAGAAATTTTTAAATCAACATCTGCTGGTCAGATGATAGTTAAAATTGTTTATGATGAATTAGTAAATATTTTAGGTTCCAAAAATGAGGGGCTTAACTTCAAAGCTGTACCTCCAGTCTCACTTTTATTAGTTGGATTACAAGGTTCAGGAAAAACTACGTCTGCTGCCAAGCTTGCCAAAAATATTGAGACAAATTACAAAAAAAAGGTAATGGTGGTTAGTTTGGACATTTATAGACCAGCTGCTCAAGAACAACTTAAACTACTTGCCGAAGCAAATGGAATTCAATGTTTGCCGATAGTTGAAAAGCAACAGCCAATTGACATAACTAAAAGAGCATTAAATGCAGCAAACTTAAATGGTTCAGATGTTATTATATTTGATACTGCAGGAAGAACTCAGATAGACTTACCAATGATGTCTGAGATTAAGCAAATTAAAGATATTACAAAACCAGCAGAAACAATCTTAGTAGCTGATTCATTGACAGGACAAATAGCTGTAAATGTTGCAAAGGAGTTTGATACTGCAGTTAGTCTTTCAGGAATAATACTTACAAGAGTTGATGGAGATGCAAGAGGTGGAGCAGCCTTAAGCATGAAACATGTAACGGGCAAACCAATAAAATATATTGGTGTGGGTGAAAAAATTATGGATCTTGAATTATTTCATCCAGATAGGCTAGCAAACAGAATTTTAGGAATGGGTGATGTTGTCAGTCTTGTCGAGAAGGCTCAACAAGATTTAAGTGAAGAAAAGATTAAAGAAACTGAAGATGAATTAAAAAAAGGAATATTTACAATGGATGCATATCTATCGCAATTAAGGCAAATGAAAAAAATGGGAGGAATGGAAGGTGTAATGGCACTACTTCCTGGGGTAAATAAAATGAAAGCAAAGATGGATCAAGCTAATATTGATGAAAAGATGTTAATAGAAAATGAAGCTATTATTTTATCTATGACAAAGATAGAAAAGGAAAATCCAAAAATTATCAGTGGATCTCGTAGAAAAAGAATTTCAAAAGGCTCAGGGGTTGATGTATCAAAGATTAATAAGTTAATAAAACAATTTAAAATGATGTCAGATATGATGAAAAAAATGTCTCAAGGAAAAAAAATTCCATCTGGAATGATTTCGGATGAAATGTTAAATCAAATAAAAGGAAAGGTATAATATGTTAAGAATAAGATTATCAATGGGAGGAGTAAGAAAAAGACCTATTTATAAGATTGTAGTAGCTGATGGCAGATATCCAAGGGACGGTAAATTTATTGAAAAAATAGGATCTTATAATCCTCTTTTACCAAAAGATAAAAAAGATAGAATTAAAGTAGAGTTCGAGAGAGTTAAATATTGGATAAGCAAAGGTGCTCAACCTACTTTAAGGGTATCAAGAATTCTTGGTGAAATGCAATTAATGCCAATGCCCAAACCTGGAAAC
>CABYYE010000016.1 GCA_902523095.1 uncultured Pelagibacteraceae bacterium
TCTTTTAAATCTTGCGAGAATATCAGCAATAATACTTGAATAGGCATGACCCATATGAGGTTTTCCAGATGGATAATAAATTGGAGTTGTAATGTAAAAATTTTTAACCATAAGATAACTTTTCACTTAAAGAATTTAGAAATGAGTTTTGATTAAGATTAAATGTTTTAAATTTAAAAATATTTTTTACTACATAATCTTTTTGATCAACAATAATATTTAAATCTAGTTTGTTTTTTAAATGCAGTTGATGAAAATAATAATCTGTTAGGAAAAAAATTAAATTAATTATAATTACATCTTTATCTTTTTTATAAAAATCAAGAGATTTTTTTATATTGGTTATTAAATCATCATCAATATTAATGTTGAATTTTTTACAAAGTTCATTAAAAATTAAAAAATTTCCTGGAGTTAAATTTAAATTTTTAAAATCTATAGCGACGTCTAAATTGAATTTTTTAACAAGTGTTTCAATTATTTTAAGTCTATCTTCATTTGTAAGCCTTAAGCTGACATTTAGTGAGCGAGATAAAATTGTTTTAATAACACTTTTTTGTTGATTATTGATAATTATGAAATAGTTATGGCTGGATGGTTCCTCTATGACTTTTAAGAGAGCATTAAGACAATTATTATTGAAGAGTTCAATATCATTTAAAATAATAAATCTTTCTTTTTTAGATAAAGTAGTTTGTGATATATTTTTCTTTAAAAGTCTAATTTCGTCAATTTTAATAGACTTATAATCATCGCCATTGAAAACAACAATATTTGGGTGAATATTATTTACAATCTTATTATATATTTCTGTATTTTCATTTATCATTTTATTTGAGATATCATAATTTTTACCATCAAAAATATAATTCAAAAAATGGTGCACTAAAGTAAATTTACCAATCCCTTTTTTACCAGACAGCATCAATACTCTTGGAAATTTATTTGATTTATGTAATTTAACCAAAAAATCTAATTCATTTTCTAAGCCTAGTAATAATTTAGAATTTTCTTTTAAAAAATTGTCATCAATTTTCATTTAATTTTTAAAGCTTTTTGTACTATTAGGAATATTTTTTTTTCTAAGTTTTTATCATTATTGGAAGAATTTAAAACAAAATAATCTTTTCTGTTTTTTGCAATCTTTAAAAAGGAATTTTGAGCTTTTCTATAAAAAGACTCAGGAAAATTGTCGTATCTATTTTTTGTTTTTCTTTTTCTTAACCTTGATTTAGATGATTTTGTTGTAACTTTAAGAACAAAGGTCAAATTTGGTTTTAAACCTTTTAAAATAAATTTATGGTTAAAGTCTATAAAAGATCTACTGATTTTTTTCCCATAAACTTGATAGGCTAAAGTAGAATCAGTAAATCTATCACAAATTACTATAAACTTTTTTTTTAAAGCTGGTTCGATTTTAAATTTAATATGTTCATTCCTAGCTGCTAGATATAATAGAGTGTCTGTGTATTTATCAAATTTCTCAGGTCCTCTTTTATTAAAATAATCTTTCAGAATTAGCTTCCTAATTAATTCAGCACTTCTAGTGCCACCTGGCTCTCTTGTTAATATAGATTTTATACCTTTGCTTGAAAGATTTTTTTTAAGCTTTCGACTTTGAAAAGATTTACCACAGCCTTCTACACCCTCAAAAACTATAAAAAAAGGTTTTTTTTTAAACATCACCCCAAATCAAAAAATTTAAGGATGTTAACAAACTTTTAAAAAAGTTAACTTTTGAAATCTTTTCAGAAGCATATAGTGGTAATGTTTCAACTACTCCATTTTTATCAGATACAATTAATTTTGCAATTTGATCGTCTACTTTTATTGGGGCATGTATTGGACCATCGTATTCAAGGTTTACCTTGAAATCTCTTATGTCTTTTTTATTCAATGTTAAATAATAATCATTTTTTGACATTACTTTTACTGTATTTTTATTACCTAACCAAGTTTCTAACTCAAAAAATGTTTCATTTTTTTTAGAGATTTCATACGTGTTGGTGTTTCTAAAACCCCAATTTAAAAGTTTTAAAGACTCAGAACTTCTAAAATTCTTATTAGGAAAACCAGATCCCACAGCGATTATCCTTCTTGAATCTTTTATCATTGAACTTACTAAAGAATATTTTTCAACTGCTAAATAGCCTGTTTTAATACCATCAACTCCAACTTTTTTGTACAATAAAGGATTTCTGTTTCCTTGTTTAATTGGATCACCGCCAGTTCTATCCCAAGTAAAACTTTTTTCAGCATACCATTCGTAAAAATTTGGATAATTTAGGATTAAGTATTTAGACATCAAAGCAATATCTCTTACAGTTGAATAATTGTCTGGATCATTGATACCCGATGAATTTGAAAAATTAGTTGAAGACATACCTATTTCCTCTGCTTTTTCATTCATCATTTCTGCAAATGTTTCTTCTGAACCGGCAATTCCCTCTGCAAGAGCAACGCAGGCATCATTACCAGAAGCAACTATTATGCCTTGAAGTAAGTTTTCTACTGAAACTTCATCATTGATCATTATAAACATAGAGGAGTAACCACTTTGAGACAATCTCCATGCGTTTTCAGAAACTACAAATTTATCATCTAATGATAATTTATTTTTTTTAATTAAATCAAATGCTATAATTGTAGTCATAATTTTTGTCATTGAAGCAGGATAAATTTGAACATCGGGTTCATATTCAAACAAAACTTTGTCTGAGTGATAATCAACTACAATAGCTGTTCTAGCGTTTATAGTAGGAGCAGCAAAAACATATGTCTGAATTATAAATAAAAACAATAATACAAGTTTAAATAATTTATTCATTTGTAGTTATATCCAATTCTTCAAAACCAAACCTTTTTAATAGAATGTAATCATTTTTCATTAAATTAATAGAGTTATAAGGGCCTGATAAGAGTGTAATTTTATTTGTTTTTTTTGAATTAATAAACAATTTGTTGTTTTTAAAATTGTATAATTCTTTTTCGATTCTTTTTTTTAAAAATAACGCAGACTCTTTAGAATAAAATTCACCTATAATTATAAAAAAATTTTGTTTTGAAAAATTTTTTTTCTTACCTATATTTTTTGATATATTATCAATTTTAACACTTGTAATAGGAGCGTTACTATGAATTTTTTCTTCTTCCTTAAAAATTTTTGTTTTTTTTGCTACAAATGATTTATTTTTCTTTAATTCAATAATTTCTACTAAAGGTAATTTTTCATCTAAATTTATTTTTTCAGCTACCAATTTAGTTATCATTATTTTATAAAAATCTGGAAATTCAAACCTTTTTTTATTTTTTAATATAATAGCATCGTTTGTTTTTAAATTGGTTATCTTAATTAAAGAACCAGGCCTAAGTTTGCTATGAGCAATTTCTAATGAGTTAGTATCTAATTTTTTTTTAATTAAACCATCTTTAAAATCTGTCTCATTATAGATATATGCGAATCCTTTAGATGTAAATGGTTTGTTTGGACTATTAGAATAATTTTTTTCACACGAAATTAAAAAAAAAATTAAAATAAATATTCTATATTTCATTTTTAAAATTATCTTTTAATGTACAAACTGCTAGAGCAAATCTTAATGATCTATTCCAACTAAGTATTTTTTCATAATTATTATAAACTAAAAAAGCAGGTTTAAAGTTATTTGAACCAGGTATAATGTCTTTGTCAGGTGTAATTATTGCTGCTTCCAAATTTTCATTTAAATTAAGATCTTGATAGTTTTCAATATATTTCTCAAAAAAACTTACTTTTCTTTTGTTTGATATCTTTCTTGCTGACGAGTTTAAATATTTACTTGGTATATTTTTTTTAAGTTTAATTCTTGTATAACAAGGTAAATTCTTTTTCCATCCAATTTTATTCAAATAATTTGCCGCTGATGCAAAAGAATCTTCTATATTCTTTAGTTCTATAATTTCATTTTTGTTATAATCAATTGCATAATCTTTAATTGTTCTAGGCATAAATTGAAAGTTACCGAATGCACCTGCCCAAGACCCAAATAAGATATCTTTATTAATAATTTTGTTGTCAATTAATCTTAATAAAATTAATAGTTCTTTTGTAAAGAAATCACTTCTTCTTTTATCATAACTTAAAGTTGCTAATGAAGAAACAATATCCATTCTTCCTAAATATTTTCCAAAGTTGGTTTCTATTCCCATTAAAGCTAATAATAATTCTTTCTCTATAAAAAATTTATTTTCAATCTTATCTATAGTACTTCTCTCTTTTTTATAGAGATGCAAACCTTGTTTTATCTTTTTTTTGTCAGTACGTTTTTTAATATAAGTAAAAGTATCCTCATAAAATTCTGGTTGATACCTATCATATTCAATGACCTTTGGTAAAAAAATTGCTTTTGACATTACTTCGTTAACAACTTTTTGGGAAATCCCTGATGAAATAGCTTTTTTTTGAAAATCTTTAACCCAGATTTCAAAGTCAATATTTTTGGCACTAAGAGAGCTTGGGCTTATTAAAAAAAATATCAAAAAATAAATACTTATAATGTTTTTGTGCATTTTTTTGAATATCATAAATGGCGATTATTAACTAGTATTCGAAGATAACTATATCGTTATTGTTATTTAATAACTTTGATAGTATTAAGGTATAAAATCATCATCTTTAGGAGAGGTGGCTGAGCGGTTGAAAGCACTGGTCTTGAAAACCAGCAACGGGGCAACTCGTTCGTGGGTTCGAATCCCACCCTCTCCGCCATTAAATTTTATAGTTTTTAAAAATTTTTGAAACCTTGTTTTTATCAATATCTTTTTCAATTGTTCCATGATGATAAAAATTAAGAATAATATCGTCCTCAAAATCTAAAAATTTATTTAATTCGTCTAATAGTGTTTTGTCAAATTTATCGATATTGTTTTTAACAAATCCACTTAGTAAAATGTCCATTTCTTTAGTTCCCCTGTAGCTTGATCTATAAATTAATCTCTTTTTAATTATTTCTAATTTATTCATATTTTATTTATATTATATAATATCAAATGGAATCATTAAAAAAAAATATAATATTTAATAATATAGACAAACTAAATGGAGTTGGAGCTCAACTTTCAAAGTATTTAAAAAAGAGAAATATAGAAAAGATCAAAGATATTTTATTTAATCTACCTTACTCAGAAACTGACAGGTCTAAGATTGTAAATCTAAACAAACTTGAAGTTGGAAAAATTCAGACAATTCAAGTTGTCGTAAAAAAACTCAATTTTCCTAGAATACGAAATTTACCAAACAAAATTATTTGTGAAGATAAAACAGGAAAAGTAGAAATAACCTATTTTAATAGTAGAGAGGGTTATTTAAAAAAACTTTTTCCTATTAACAAAGAACTGATTATTAGTGGAAAAATTAATTTATTTAATAAAAAATATCAAATTACAAACCCAGATTATGTGACAAATATAGATGACAAAGAATATGTAAATAAGATTATTCCAAAATACCACTTAACAAAAGGTATAAATGAAAAAAAATATCGCAAAATTTCTGAACAAGTAATTAATAACTTACCGATAATTAAAGATTGGTTAAGTAAAGAATTTTTAAAAGAAAACAACTTCCCGACATGGACAGATAGTATTAAAACTCTTCACAAAGCTGAAAACAAACAAGACAATTTATCACCGGCATATAGAAGACTAGTTTTTGATGAAATTTGTGCAAACTATCTGGTTCTTTCTGAAAATAGAAAACGTATTAAAAAGAAAAAAATTAATAAATTTTTTACATCGTCTTTATCTAATGAAATCAAAAATAAATTACCTTTCAAACTAACTAATAGTCAGGAAAAAGTTTTGTATGAAATAAATAACGACTTAAAATCTAACACAAGAATGTTCAGGATAATTCAAGGTGATGTAGGTTCGGGTAAAACCATTGTTTCTTTATTATCTATATTAAATGTAATTGAGAGCAAATATCAATGTGCTTTAATGGCTCCTACTGAAATTTTAGCAAAACAACATTTTGATTTAGCCAAAAAAATTTTTGATAATAAAAAAATAAATATTGAATTTTTAACTGGGAAAACCGACTACAAAAAAAGAAAAAAAATTCTATACAATTTAGAAAAGGGAAATATAAATTTTTTAATTGGAACACATTCTTTGTTTCAAAAAAAATTAAAATTTAGTAATTTAGGTTTGGTTGTTATAGATGAACAACATAAATTTGGAGTAAAACAAAGATCAGATTTTGCAAAAAAAGGTGGTAAAAATTGTGATGTGCTTCTAATGTCGGCAACTCCTATTCCAAGAACCATGATGATGTCCTTGTACGGCGATATGGATATTTCACGAATAAGTGAAAAACCAGCTATGAGAAAAAAAATCATTACCTTGAGCAAACCTGAAAATAAAATTAAAGAACTCTGGCCATTAATAAAGAAACAGGTTGAAAAACAAAATCAAGTTTTTTGGGTGTGTCCACTTATTAAGGAGTCTCCTTTTCTAGATTATACATCTGCAAAAAAAAAATTTGATATAATTAATAAACGATATCCAAATAAAGTTGGAATTATTCATGGTGCTCTAGATAAATCAGAAAAAGAACAAACTTTAAAAAAATTTTTAAATAAAGAAATTATTATATTAGTTTCTACTACGGTTATAGAAGTTGGAATTGACTTTCCAAACGCAAATTTAATTATAATAGAAAACTCTAATAAATTTGGATTAGCTCAATTACATCAATTAAGAGGAAGAGTTGGCAGAGGTTCAAACCAAGCTTTGTGTATATTATTATACAAAGATGGATTAAGTAAAAATGCAACAAAAAGAATTAAAATTTTAAAAAGCAATGATGATGGTTTTTTTATAGCTGAAGAGGATATGAAATTAAGAGGTTTTGGGGACTTAATTGGCTATCAGCAAAGTGGTATAAAGAATTTTAGATTTGCTGACCCTATTTACCACGAAAATTTATTTTATCTAGCAGATAAATATATAAAAAAAGTTAAAATGATTTCTGATAATGATACACATCATTTCTTGCTTAAATTATTTGATAGAGCTGAAATCATTAATCAAAATTTTGATTAATTTATATTTGAAGTGCCCGCAGAAACAATAAATTTTGAGGCTTGTTCAAATGTTACATCTAAATAAATTAAATCTTTCTTAGGAACCATAAGTAGAAAACCACTCGTTGGGTTTGGTGTGGTTGGTAAAAAAACATTTATCAATTCTTCATTTACCTTATTAGCTATAGTGCCTGTATTTTCTTTTGTGGCAAATCCTACAGCCCAAACTCCTTTTCTTGGATATTCTAATAAAACTACACTACTTTGATCTTTATTATTTTTTGTAAAACTTTCGGTCATTTGACCTATAGCAGAATATATAGTTCTTAAAATAGGTATCTTTTTTAAAATATTATTAAATAATTCAAAAAATTTTTTTCCTAAAAAAGAAAGGGATAACCAACCTATTAAGGTAATTAAGAAAACTGAAATTAGTATTTCAAGACCTGGTATATCGAAAGGTAAATAATTATTTGGGTTTATTTCTCTTGGAAGAATTCTACTAGATAGGTTAATTATAAATAAAGTTAAATATAAAGTTATTCCAATAGGTATTAGTACAACAACGCCAGCTATAAAATTATTACGTATTCTTGATAAAATTGATTTTTTGTTGGTTTTATTAGACATTTATGAATAGCTAGAAAATATAATGAATACTATAATTAATATAAAAATTGCAATTAATAATTTATTATTTAAAATCATGAGTCTAAATTATGTATAACATAAATAGAAGAAAATTTCTTGAATTATTTGGTTGTGGTTGCTGCTCTCTTGTTATGCCCTCATGTACAACTGTGCCAATCACAGAAAGAAGACAACTTTCAATTATACCTGAAGCTAAAATAAACAATCAAGCTGCTGCTATATATGAAAAATTTAGATTAAAAACTAAATTGATAAAAGATGGACCCAAACTTAACGAAATCAAAGATATCGGAAAAAAAATTGAGTATGCTGTTAGTACTTTTTTTGAAAAAAAAGGAAATGAAGATCCAACTAGAAATTTTGATTGGGATTATATTTTAGTCGATAATGACAAAGTAGTGAATGCATGGTGCATGCCAGGAGGAAAAATTGCAGTTTATACTGGCCTATTGAAAATAACAAAAAATACTGATGCACTATCAATAGTTATGGGCCATGAAATTGCTCACGCAGTTGCAAAGCATTCGGTTGAAAGAGCTAGTCAAGCAATGACTATAAATTTGGGGACTACTGTTGCAGATATTTTTTTAGGTGGTGCAATCAATAGAACTAGAAACACAATTGGATCAAATACTGGAATGGATATTTTTCAAATTGGAATTTTTAATCCTTTTGGAAGAAAACAAGAGACTGAAGCAGACTATCTAGGTTTGATATTTTCATCTCTTGCAGGTTTTGATATCAGAGAGTCAGTTAAACTTTGGGAAAGGATGGCTAAAAAAAAGAAAGGTAAAGAACCACCAGTATTCTTAAGCACACATCCATCAAGTGAGAAAAGAATTCAAAATTTAAAAAATTGGATTAATGAAGTTATTGTAAATTACCCACCAATTAAAGTATAATTGGTGAGCCCTGATGGACTCGAACCATCGACACCCTCCTTAAAAGGGAGGTGCTCTACCAACTGAGCTAAGGGCCCCGAGAAAATATATTTATATTTTTATTTAGAAAATTACAAATTATATTAATTGAAAAAATCAGTATATTTTTTGTAAAAAGCGGTAAAAGTGCCGCTACTGATACTTTTCCTTATTTCGCACATAAATTGTTGATAAAAATAGATATTATGCAATGAAATTAGCATAGAGGCCAACATTTCATTAGTTTTAATTAAATGATTTAAGTAACTTTTTGAATAATTATTTAGTTCTCTTATTTCACAGGCTGGGTCTAATGATGAATGGTCATTTTGATATTTGGAATTTTTTAAGTTAATTTTACCATTCCAAGTGAATGCCAGTCCAGTTCTTCCAGATCGTGTAGGAAGCACACAATCAAACATATCTATTCCATAGTTAACAGCTCCTAATATGTCTGAAGGAGTGCCTACACCCATTAAATATCTAGGTTTGTTCTCTGGTAATAAATTAACTGTCTCACTTAAAATTTTAAACATATCTACTTGAGATTCTCCTACCGCTAAACCACCCATTGCATAACCATCAAATCCAATTTCTAATAATCTTTCAATACTCTCTGTTCTTAAATCTTTATATAAGCCTCCCTGAGTAATTCCAAATAAAGCTTTTGTACTATCTTTTCCAAATTCAATTTTAGATCGTTCAGCCCAAGTTGTTGAAATATTAATAGCATCTGATAAAATTTTTTTATCATTAGTTAGTTTTGGACATTCGTCTAACACCATTATTATATCAGAATTGATACATTTCTGAACCTGAATACTTTTTTCTGGGCTTAAAATTATTTTCTTACCATCTAAATGAGATCTGAAAATTGCACCGAGATCTTTATCTATCACATTCATTTTAGATAAAGACATAATTTGATAACCACCAGAGTCAGTTAATATTGGTTTGTTCCAATTCATAAATTTATGAAGACCGTTAAATTTATTCAATATATCGATTCCTGGTCTTAATAGTAAATGATAAGTGTTTCCAAGAATTATTTGTGTTCCAGTTTTTTTAATGTCATCGGTAAAAATTCCTTTAACAGTCCCCTGTGTTCCAACAGGCATAAAAGCTGGGGTGTCTATTTTACCGTGCGGTGTTGAAATTTTTCCCAGTCTTGCTTTGTTGCTTCGAGCTAGTAGCTCAAAAGAAAAGTCTTTATTTTGCATTAAGTTTATTTAGATCTAAGACTGATTATCTTGTCTGGTTTTGAAACAGCGCCACTATTAGGCTCACCTTTTTGAATCATATCAACAAATTCCATACCTTTAACTACTTTACCAAACGCAGAATATTGTCTATCTAGATGAGGGGCTGGCTCAAAGCAAATAAAAAATTGGCTATTAGCACTATTAGGGTCTGCGGATCTAGCAGCGGAAATAGTTCCTCGTACATGAGCTATATCAGAAAATTCTGCATTAACATCTGGTAAATCGGATCCTCCTGTCCCAGCTAGTGATAAATTGAAATTTGGACTGTTTGTATTTCCAAATTTAACATCTCCTGTTTGAGCCATAAATCCATCGATTACTCTATGAAAAACTACATTATCATATTTTCCTTGATCAGCTAATTCTTTAAATCTTTTCACATGATTAGGTGCTTTATCAGAGTATAACTCTATTTCAACCTCACCATATTTTAATTTTAAAATCATTACGCTTTCTTTAGCATACAACTGTGAATTAGTTAAACAAAAAAATAAAAAAAATGAATAGATAAATTTTCTCATTACAATTTATTCTTCAACATTTTGACAGTTGATTTTGTTACAAATTTATTAATATTACCTTTTAATTTAGTAATTTCTTTTACAAATTTAGAGGAAATTATTTGATTTTCAATATCTGACATTAAAAAAATTGTTTCTATGCTTGAGTTCAATTTTTTATTCATGCCTGCTAATTGGAATTCATATTCAAAATCTGAGACTGCTCTTAAACCCCTTATTATTACGTTTGCTTTATATTTTTTACACAAATTAATAGTTAACGTATCAAATGTTATGACTTTAATTCTTTTTTTATCAAATTTTAGATCTTTAAAAAGAGAGTTTTTAATTATTAATAATCTTTCATCAGACGAAAAAAAATATTTTTTATTAATATTATCGGTAGTAGCTATTACTAATCTATCAAATATTTTTAAAGATTTTTTTATTACATCGATATGTCCATACGTAATTGGATCAAAAGTTCCTGGATAAATTGCTGTTTTCATCTTTTTACTTAATATTATCTTCTATTTTTATAACAGACACAACTTTTTCACTACCTGATAATTTTTTAATTCTTACACCCTGAGTGTTTCTTCCAGCTATTCGAATTTCCTTAACCGCACATCTCATAATACTACCTTTATCAGTCGATAATATTATTTCATCTAAGTCTTTTACTACTAAAGAGGCCGAGATATTTCCATTTCTAGGAGAATTTATTATACCAATTATTCCTTTACCCCCTCTATTTGTTACTCGATAATCTAAGTATGATGATCTCTTTCCATATCCATTTTCAGATACTGACAAAATGTAGTTATCAATTCCGTTTTTAATCTTTTTATCTTTATTTATAACCTTTGAACTAATATTCGAATTATCTAATACTGATAAAGAAATCACTTTATCCTTCTCGTTTAGTTTTATACCTTTAATTCCCTTAGAAGATCTGCCTTTAAATAATCGTAATTTTTTTGATTTAAATCTTATGCACTTTCCAAGCATTGTACTTAATAGAATGTCTTGTTCTTCTTTACATATTTTAACACCTATAATTCTGTCATCTTGATCTAATTTCATTGCAATTTTTCCACTATTATTGATATTAATAAAATCTTCTAGTGTGTTTTTTCTAACATTTCCTTTGGCTGTAGCAAAAATTACAGTCAGATTTTTCCACTCTGACTCATCTTCTGGTAAAGGCATAATTGAACTAATTGAATGATGATTTTTAAGTGGCAAAATATTAAAGATTGATTTACCTTTTGATGTAGCAGTGCCTTCTGGAATTTTATGTGCTTTTATTTTGTAAACGAGCCCTTGTGTTGAAAAGAAAAGCACAGGTGTATGAGTATTTGCTGTAAAAATTTGAACAACAAAATCCTCTGCTCGTGTAGATATTCCTGATTTTCCTTTGCCACCTCTTTTTTGAGCCTTTAATGAAGTTAAAGGGCTTCTTTTAATATACCCCTGATTAGTTATACTTATAACGACTGACTCTTTTTGAATAGTTTCCTCAATATTATAGTTTAAGACTGCGTCAATAATTTTAGTTTTTCTAGGTGACCCAAACTTATTTTTGATATTTTCAAGCTCACTAATAATAAGTTTATATAGTTCTTTTTTTGAATTTATAATTTTTTTAAAATAGACTATTTGATCAGACAAATTATTTATTTCATTTTCAATTTCTCCAATTCCATAAGCGGTTAGTTTTTGAAGTTTTAATTCTAAAATAGCATTTATTTGGTCAATAGTTAATTGATAGCTTATTATATTTCTTTTATTTTCTATCAAAGAAATCAATTTAATGCTTTTTTTAACTTTCCACTTTTTCGATATAAGATTTTTTTTTGCTGTCTCTGTATCCTTTGATCCTTTTATAATCTTAATTATGCTGTCGATATTCTCAACTGCAGTTGCAATTCCTATTAATATATGAGCTCTCTGCTCTGCTTTTTTTAAGTCAAATTTTATTCTTTTAGTAACTGTGTCTTCTCTAAATTTTAAAAATTCAGAAATAAATTCTTTTAAATTTAAAATTTTCGGTTTACTATTTACTATTGCTAAAGTATTGAAACCAAAAGAAGTTTCTATATTTGTTAATTTATATAATTGTCTTCTAATTGTTTCAGGTTCAACTGCTTTTCGCAATTCAATTACAACTCTTATTCCTTCTCTGTTTGATTCATCTCTAATGTCTCTAACCCCCTCTAATTTTTTATCTCTGGCCAATTGTGCAATTTTTTCAATTAACATAGATTTATTTACCTGGTAAGGAATCGATTTGATTATTAAAGACTCTCTACCTCCTTTGTTTTCTTCAAGATCAATTTCACCTCTAATCTTAAACGAACCTCTACCTTTGTTATAACCTTGTTTTAAAATATCTTTACCAATAATGATTCCCCCTGTTGGAAAATCTGGACCTGGCACATGCTTCATAAGTTGAGAAATTGTAATATCTTTATTGTTTATAAATGCAATTGTAGCATCAATAATTTCTTTTAGATTGTGTGGCGGTATACTTGTTGCCATTCCTACTGCAATCCCGCCCGCACCATTTACTAAAATATTTGGATATTGAGACGGTAACACTTCAGGTTCTTTTTCTGTGTCATCATAATTATTTCTATAGATTACTGTATTTTTTTCTAAATCCTCAGTTAAGTATTGTGCAATCTTTCCTAGCTTGGTTTCAGTATAACGCATTGCAGCTGGAGGATCTCCATCAATTGATCCAAAATTCCCTTGACCTGAGATTAAAGGTAAGCTCATTGAAAATTCTTGAACTAGTCTTACTAAAGCATCATATACAGATTGATCGCCATGTGGATGATACTTACCAATTACATCCCCTACTATCCTTGCTGATTTTCTAAATGGTTTAGACCAATCATAACCACCTTTATACATTGCAAAAATAATTCTTCTATGAACTGGTTTAAGACCGTCTCGAACATCAGGTAAAGCTCTACTAACTATCACGCTCATAGCATAAGACAAATAAGACGAACTCATTTCATCTTGTACAAAAATAGGCTTATATGATTTATTTTCTGTACTGCTCTTTTCCATGAATTTTAAAATGGGATTTCGTCATCTAAATCAGAGCTATCTTGATTTAAATTATCATTAGGCAGGCTACTTTTATTTTCTTTAACTAAATTATTATTATCACTCTTGTTATTTCGACCATCTAGCATCGTTAAACTCGAATTATAACCCTGTAATACAATTTCAGTCGAATACTTGTCTAGTCCTGAAGATTCATCTTTCCATTTTCTGGTACTTAATTGTCCTTCGACGTATACATTTGCTCCTTTTTTAAGATATTGTTGAACGACATTTACCAACCCTTCGTTGAATATTACTATTCTGTGCCACTCAGTTTTCTCTTTTCTCTCTCCACTAGATTTATCTTTCCAAGATTGACTAGTTGCAATGCTCAATCTAGCAACGTTTTTACCATTTACCATTTGTTTGATGTCAGGATCTGCGCCTAAACGACCTATTAATTGTACTTTATTTAAACTTCCTGACATAATATTTTGACTAAAGTTGTGATTTTATTAATTTATAGTTTAATAACTATAACACAATTGAATAATAAATATAAGATCATTATTATTTTATAAAAAAAATATGTTGAAAAAAATCGTTGTAAAAGGCGCTAAAGAACACAATTTAAAAAATGTTTCTCTTGAAATTCCAAAAGAGAAGTTAGTGGTCATTACAGGTCTATCTGGGTCAGGAAAATCGTCTCTTGCGTTCGATACTATTTATGCAGAAGGTCAAAGACGCTATGTAGAAAGTTTGTCGTCTTATGCAAGACAATTTTTAGATAAGATGAAAAAACCAAAAGTTGATTTAATTGAGGGTCTAAGTCCAGCCATTTCAATCGAACAAAAAAATACATCAAAAAATCCAAGATCAACAGTTGCTACTGTTACAGAAATATATGATTATATGAGAGTTCTATTTGCAAGAGTTGGAGTGCCATTCTCGCCATTTACTGGAAAACCAATCGTATCTCAACCAATTAGTGAAATGGTAGATAAAATCAAAAAATTACCGAAAAATAATACGATTTATTTACTATCACCAATAGTGAGAGGAAGAAAAGGAGAATATAAAAAAGAAATTTTAAATTATAAGAAAAGAGGTTTCACGAAAGTAAAAGTTGATGGAAATTATCTAAATATTGATGATTTTCCAAATTTAAATAAAAAAATAAAGCACGAGATTTCAATAGTTGTGGATAGATTTATTTTAGATTCAAATTTAGGAAATCGGCTAGCGGATAGTGTTGAAACTGCCGTAAACTTATCAAATGGATTATTGGTAGTTGAATATGAAAATGAAACTTTACCCAAGAAATTCAGAAAATTAGAAAGTGTAACTTTTTCTTCTAAATTTTCATGTCCAGAAAGTGGTTTTACTATCGAGGAAATTGAACCAAGGCTTTTTTCTTTTAATTCACCATTTGGTGCTTGTGAAGAATGTGAAGGAATAGGGCATAATTTAAATGTTGATCCCAATTTAGTTGTTACTGATGTTAAAAAAAGTTTACAGGATGGAGCAATTGAGCCTTGGGCTAAATCAGCATCAATGTATTATGCTCAAACACTAGCGTCTCTCGCCAAACACTATAAATTTTCTTTATCTGATCCTTGGAAAAAGATTCCTAAAAAAGTTCAGGATATAATTCTATATGGATCTGATGACGATGAAATCAAATTTTCTTATGATGACGGCTATGAAACCTATAGTACTAAGAAAACATTCGAGGGAGTTATAAACAATTTGGAAAGACGGTATTTAGAAACAGATAGTGAATGGAAAAGAGAAGAAATATCACAGTATCAAAGTGAAACAAGTTGTGAAAAATGTAAAGGAATGAGATTAAAAGATGAGGCTTTGTGTGTTAAAATTAATTCTCTTAACATAAGTGAAATTACCGAAAAATCTATTGATGATGCGCAAAAATGGTTTAATAATTTAACTAAAGTTTTAACAGAACGAGAAAATAAGATTGCACAACATATATTAAAAGAAATTAATGAAAGATTAAATTTTTTGCTGAATGTTGGTTTAAGTTATTTAACTCTTTCAAGAGAGTCAGGAACACTTTCTGGTGGAGAGGCACAAAGAATCAGATTAGCTTCTCAAATTGGATCTGGTTTGACTGGTGTATTATATGTACTAGATGAACCATCTATTGGTTTACATCAAAGAGATAACAAAAAATTAATAACAGCACTTAAGAAGTTAAGAGATCTAGGTAATACTGTAATTGTAGTTGAGCATGATATAGAAACTATGGAAAATGCAGATCACATAATTGACATAGGGCCTGAAGCTGGTCTTAACGGGGGCAAAATAGTTGCTGAAGGAACAGTAAAAGAAATTGTAAAAGATGAAAATAGTATAACTGGAAACTATTTGTCAGGAAAAAAATTTATCTCAATACCAAAAAAAAGAAGATCAGCTAAAAATGGCAGATTTATAGAAATTAGTGGAGCTAGTGGAAATAATTTAAAAAAGGTTAATTTAAAGATCCCTGTTGGAACTTTCACATGCGTAACTGGAGTTTCTGGAAGTGGTAAATCAACACTAATTCTTCATACTTTATATAATGCGTTTAATTTAATGTTAAATAAAAATAAAAGTAGAAAGGTTCCAAAAGCTTTTACTGGTTTCAAAGGGACTGAACTAATTGATAAGATTATTGATATTGATCAATCACCGATAGGTAGGACACCTCGATCTAACCCCGCTACTTATACAGGAGCATTTGGACCGATTAGAGACTGGTTTGCTGGATTGCCTGAGTCTAAAGCAAGAGGATATAAAGTTGGTCGATATTCTTTTAATGTTAAAGGAGGAAGATGCGAAACATGTGAAGGCGATGGGGTAATAACTTATGAAATGCACTTTTTACCAGATGTCTTTATACCTTGCGATACTTGTAAGGGGGCAAGATACAATAGAGAAACTTTAGAAATTAGGTTTAAGAATAAGAACATTGCTGATATTTTAGATATGACTGTCGATGAAGGTTGTGAATTTTTTGAAAACATTCAAAGTATTAGATCAAAACTAATAACATTAAAGCATGTGGGTCTAGGCTATATGAAAATAGGACAACAAGCTACTACGTTATCAGGAGGTGAAGCTCAAAGAATAAAGTTAGCTAAAGAATTATCAAAAAGACCTACTGGAAGAACTTTATATATACTTGATGAGCCAACAACCGGACTGCATTCTCATGATATAAAAAAACTACTAGAGATACTACAAGCATTTACAAATACAGGTAATACAGTTGTAGTAATCGAACATAATTTAGATGTTATAAAGACAGCAGATCATATAATTGATATGGGCCCTGAAGGTGGAAAAAATGGGGGAGAAATTATTGCTGAAGGCACTCCTGAAAAAGTTTCTCAAAACGATAATAGTTATACAGGTAAATTTATAAGAGAATTATTGGGTAATTCAAGCATGAAAAAAACTGCTTAAAACTTAAATCTGTGATAATATAATTTATGATTTCAATATTGCAATCTCTCTCTAGAACAGTTCACTATTCTCTTGTAATTGCCCTACTCCTCTTTTTGGGCTTACATTTTGGTGGAGATGGATTCGCATTTGACAGATATTTTTTTAGTTGGTTATTTAGATATTTACATGTTTTAACAGGAATTATGTGGATTGGATTATTGTGGTATTTTAATTTTGTCCAAATTCCATCAATGCCTAATATCCCTGACGAACAAAAACCTGCTATTGGTAAAGTTATCGCTCCTAAAGCCTTGTTCTGGTTTAGATGGGCTGCTTTAGGTACAATTATTACAGGTTTAATTGTTTCTTATTTAAATGGATATACTCATCAAGCTATGACTTTAGGAATTGGAAGTGAGATTGGCAAAAATACAGCGATTGGAATAGGTATGTGGTTAGGAATTATTATGGCCTACAATGTTTGGTTTGTAATTTGGCCTAATCAAAAAAAAGCATTAGGTATTGTAGATTGCAATCAGGAGGAAAAAGCAAAGTCAGCTAAAACAGCAATGCTTTTTTCTAGAGCTAATACTTTATTATCTTTTCCTATGTTGTTGTCAATGGTGGCCGCACAAAATCTATACTAATTACGGAACAATTTTTTCTTCTTCTTTTTCTAACGTTTTATAACTCACTTTAAAATATTTTAAAACAGGAGCTGCTACAAAAATTGAAGAGTAGGTTCCAATTAAAACACCAAGAATCATTGCAAACGAAAAACCTTTTAAAATTTCACCACCCAAAATGAAAATTGAAAATAAAGCTAAAAGAGTGGTAAAAGATGTTATTATTGTTCTAGCCAAAGTTTCATTTATTGAAATATTTGATATATCGCTAATATCTAGTTTATTATATTTATTTAGGTTTTCCCTTATTCTATCGTAAATAACTACAGTATCATTCATTGAATAACCTACAATAGTTAAAACAGCAGCAATTATTGATAAATTAATTTCTAAGGATAAAATTGAAAAGATGCCAATCGTTATAACTATGTCATGAAATAAAGCTATAATTGACCCTAAACTAAACTGCCATTCAAATCTTATCCAAATATAAAAAAGCATTGCAGCTAATGATAAAGAAATTGCTATAATACCAGATTCTAAAAGTTCCTTACTTACTTTTGGACCAACATTTTCAACTCTTCTAAAATTAATTTCAGAATTTAAATTCTTTTTTAATTGTTCTTTTATTTTTGGAATTAAATTATTATTGTTAGTCTCTTTTTGCTCAATTTTTATCAAATAATCATTTAAAGCGCCAAATTCTTTGACGTTTATATCTCCAAGATTCATTAAATTTAGTGAATTTCTTATTTCTGAAATCTTAATATTTGAGTTATTTGTTCTTAATTCGATTAAAGTACCTCCTTTAAAATCAATTCCATAATTCAAACCTTTAAATGAAATAAAAAACACACTTAAAAAAAATACAATTAATGATAAAAAATTTGCTTTTTTAAATTTGTTAGCAAAATTAATGTTAGGCTTGATCATAAAGATATTTTGTTATCCTTTTTGCTTAAAACAATAATTGAAGTCAAGTGTCTGGCAAGAAAATATGCTGTAAATAATGTTGTTATTATTCCAATACCTAAAGTAATTGCAAAACCCTTAACTGGCCCTGAACCAAATGCAAATAAAATAGCTGCAGCAATTAGAGTTGTGATGTTTGCATCTAGAACAGTTATTTTTGCTTTCGAATAACCTATATCAAATGCATGAATTGCAGACTTTTCTGTTTTTAATTCTTCTTTAATTCTTTCAAAAATTAATACGTTTGCGTCTACAGCCATACCTACAGTTAAAATTATTCCCGCTATTCCCGGTAAAGTAAGTGTGGCTTCTAAAATAGTCAAAATTCCTGTCAGCATTATTAAATTGGCTATTAATGCTGTACATGCAACTAATCCAAATATTCTGTATTTAAATAACATAAATAAAATTACTAATAAAAAACCTATTATCAAAGATTTTACACCTGATTTAATAGAGTCTTGACCCAAGTCAGGGCCAACAGTTCTTTCTTCAACAACATTTAAAGGTGTAGGTAAAGCACCAGACCTTAATAATAAAGCTAAATCGGTAGCCTCTTGAAATGAAAAATTACCAGTAATAATTCCTCTGCCAGATGTTATTGGTTCATTAATTGTTGGAGCACTAATAATTCTTTCATCTAAAACAATTGCTAATCTATTTCGCACGTTATCACTTGTAGTTCTGCCAAATTTTTGAGCACCTACTCTATCTAAGGTAAAAGAGACTACTGGCTCATTAGATTGATTATTTAAAGTAGGTTGAGCATCAACTAAATTTTCACCACTCATAATAATTCTTTTACTTACATTTAACTGTTCACCATTTTCAGAAACTAATTTTTCAACCCCAAATTCCTCATTTTTTGACACAAGACGAAAATTTAATTGAGCTGTTTTACCTAAAAGTTTTTTTATTCTATCCGGATCTTTTAATCCAGGTAACTCAACTAAAATTCTTTTATCTCCTCTTTGTAATATAGTAGGTTCTTTAGTTCCTACGTCATCAATTCTTCGCCTGACAATTTCTATAGATTGTTTTAATGCAGAGTTATTTATTGAAAGTTCTCCATATT
>CABYYE010000017.1 GCA_902523095.1 uncultured Pelagibacteraceae bacterium
CACTTCATGGAGACATGGGTCAAATAGAGAAAAAAGATATATTGATAATTTTTTCATATTCAGGAAATACTTCTGAATTAGTTAATATGTTAAAATATGCTAATAGATTCAGAATTAAGATTATAGGTGTTGCATCAAAACCAGACAGCGTTTTATTGAAAGCAAGTGATATAAAATTATTATTACCTAAAGTAGTTGAGTCCGACATAACTAAAATGGTTCCAACATCTAGCACGTCTTTGACTTTGTTATTAGGAGATAGTTTAGCAACTACAGTTATGTATGCTAGAAATTTTTCAAAAGAGAAGTTTAAGATTTTTCATCCTGGAGGAAATATTGGAGGTTCTTTACTTCTTGCAAAAGATATTATGATCACTGGTAAAAAGCTTCCAATTATAAGTTACAATAAGAGTATTAGTGAAGCTTTAAGAATAATAAATAAAAAAAAATTAGGAATGGTTGTCGTATTAAAAAATAAATACATAGTGGGTTTAGTAACCGATGGTGATTTAAGAAGAGAATTAAAATTTTTTTCAAAAAAAAGAAGTTTGCAAAAAATGATGACAAAAAAACCATTGGTTGTAAGAGATACTATGCCAGCATCAAAAGCCCTAGCAATTATGAATGAAAAAAAGATCACTAGCTTATTAGTAACAGCAGAAAAAAATTACCAAAAAAAAAATAAAGTTTTAAATGGTATTATTCACATTCATTCACTATTAAGACTTGGTTTGTAATGATTGAAAGAAAAAAAAAATTATTAATAATTCAATTGTCATTATTATTTCTCGGAATATTAATAATGTATTTTACATATTACAAAAAAGACAGTCCAGATAGTAAAATTGCTGTGTCGATTGAAAAACAAGAATTAAAAAAAGAAACTAATGAGAACAATATAGAACAGGGAGACGTATTTTTTAATATTGAATATACTGGTTTAGACCTTTCAGGTAATAGATATATTTTAAAATCTGAAGAAGCTTATCTTGATGAGAAAAAATCAGAAATAGTTTATATGAAATTTGTTAAAGCCGTCTTTTATTTTAAGGATGATACTACTTTATATGTTTCTTCTAATGTTGGTATCTACAATAACAAAACTTTAGACATGAAATTTGAAAAAAATGTAAAAGCAGATTATTTAGAAAGTCAACTTTTTGCAGATAAAGCTGAGTACTCAAATTCTGAAAGTTACCTAAGTATTTATGAAAATGTAAAAATTAATGATATCAGAGGCAATCTCGTTGCGGATAAGCTCCTATTTGATATAACCAAAAAAGAATTAAATATTACCTCTTTTAATGGTGGTAAAATAAATGCTAATGTAAAACTGGATGAAAAAAGGTTTTAGAATTTTAAAATTTAAAAAAGACAAACCTATCTTTGAGGTTAAAGATGTAAGTAAATCTTTTGATGGAAGACCAATATTAAAAAAACTTTCACTAAAAGTTTATCCTGGAGAATGTGTTGGTGTACTTGGACCTAATGGTTGTGGAAAGACTACACTTTTTTCAATGTGCATTGGTGAACAAAATCCTGAAGGTGGAAAAATATATTTAAATAGTAAGTCAATAGAACAAATTCCAATCCATTTAAGATCTAAAGAGGGTTTAGGGTACCTTCCTCAACAAAGAAGTGTTTTTAACATGAGTGTATACGATAATATCATTGGAGTGGCTCAAATAACTATAAAAGATTCTGACGATCAAAAAGCTATTACTGAAAAACTTTTAGATGAATTTAATCTTCAACATTTAAGAGCATTAAATGCTTCTGTGCTTTCGGGTGGAGAGATTAGAAGATTGATGATGGCGCGAGTCATGATAAATAAGCCAAAAATTGTTTTATTAGACGAACCATTGGCTGCACTAGATCCTTTAGTAATACAAGATATACAAAAGTATATATTAAAAATACAATCAAGTGGGACAGCAATTCTAGTTACAGACCATAATGTTAAAAACTTATTTGATATTACTGATAGAAGTTACGTCTTAGGTGAACACACCGTGATTGCAGAAGGAACTTCTAGGGAATTGTTGAAATCATCAAAGGCTATAGAGCATTATTTTGGTTCACAATTTTCATAAATGCAATGATTTCAAAAAGTTTTAATTTAAATGTTAATTGCCTTATCAAACCTTTTAATAAAACTGTCGAAGTAGACCCCGACAAATCATTATCAATTAGAAGTTTTTTAATAGGTGCCATAAGTCAAGAAATTTCCCATGCTAACAATGTTCTGGAGTCAGAGGATGTATTTTCAACTATCAATTGCCTTAAAAGACTAGGCGTAAGTATTAAAAAAAGAGGGAATAAATCTTACGCTATTTATGGAAAAGGTCTGGGCTCTTTATTCGCAAAGAAAAACACTAAATTAAACTTTGGAAATTCAGGAACGTTAGCCCGATTATTAATTGGAATTCTTTCTACAACACCTAATTTAAAAATAAAGGTTCAAGGTGATCACTCTTTAAATAAGAGAAACATGAAGAGACTAATAGAGTTAATGTCAGAATTTGGAGCAGAATTTGCACCAAAAGGGAAACATAATTTTCCTTTAGAAATGACATCTTCAGAAATGCCAGTATGTTTTAAATATAACGCAGGTGTTTCAGCTCAATTAAAAAGTGCAGTCATTTTAGGAGGCCTAAACACTTTTGGAACTACTGAAATAATAGAAAAACAAAAAAGCAGAAACCACACGGAGAATTTACTAAAAAAAAATTTACAATCAATAAAAATTGTAAATGGCAAAAATAATTTGATCAAGATATATGGAAAAAAAACTTTAAAACCATTAAATATAAATATACCTGGGGACCCTTCTTCGGCTGCTTTTTTTACTGCATTGACATTATTAAATAGAAATTCATTTTTAAAAATTAAAAACGTTGGATTAAATCATACTAGAGTAGGTTTTTATGAATTGTTAAAAAAACATGGAGCAAAAATATTATTCAAAAATTTAAAAAAAAATAATAACGAAATATATGGTGACATAATTATAAAAAGTTCAAAAATCAAACCTATAAGAGCTTCGCAAGAATACTATGTAAAAGCTACAGATGAATATCCTATATTGTTTATAATAGCTGCTTTGACAAAAGGTATTTCTATATTTAAAGGCATTGGTGATTTAGCTAATAAAGAAAGTAATAGGGTAAAAGAAATGCAAAAAATTCTTAAGCAAATAGGTGTTAAAACTATCTCCTCAAAAGGTCAGTTAAAAATTTACGGCAATGATAATTTGAATAAAAAAAATAAAAAAATTAAAGTTCCAAATTTAGGTGATCATAGAATTTGTATGTCAGCGAAAGTTTTATCTTTAATTACAGGTATTCCAGTAAGGATTAAAAACTTTGAAACAGTTTTTACATCTTCACCTTCTTTTTTAAAAATTATGAAGTCTTTAGGAGCAAAATTTGAAATTAAAAAATAGATATATACAAATATCATGTGATGGTGGAGCTGCAACTGGCAAGTCTACTGGCGCTAAAATGATCTCAAAAAAATATAACCTTAAGTTTCTCTCCTCTGGACTATTATACAGATATGCTAGTTTCTTAATATTGAAATATAAACCAAAAAACAAACTAAATTTTTTAAAAAAAAAATTTAGAAATATTAATTACAATAAGTTAAATGAATTAAATTTGCATACTCAGGAGGTGTCAGAATTTAGCGCTATAATCGCAAAAGTTTCCAAGATAAGAAAGATACTAAAAAATTTCCAAATTAATTTTGCTAAAAGATACAAAAACTGTTGTATTGAAGGAAGAGATATATCAACAAAAATTCTTCCTAATTCAGATATTAAATTTTTTTTTGTATGTAATTTAAACACAGCTGCATTTAGACGATACAAAGAACTAAAAAAAGATAATCCTAAAATCAAATTAAAAGACGTGAAAAAAGCCCTGAGAATAAGGAATATCTTAGATACCAAGAGAAAAAACTCCCCTTTACTTAGACATGTAGATTCGGTATCTATCGACACCGGAAAATTAAACAAACGGTTGATGTTGAAAAAAATGTCAAATTATGTAGATAAAAAGATCAAAATTAAATATGGCAATTGAGCAAGAATTAAAAAAACAAAGCCCTCTTCATAAAGAGTTTCAATCTCTTTTAGACGCAGATTTAAAAGATCGTAAAGTTAAAGAAGGTGAAATTATTAAAGCTACAGTCACTGAGATTACACCAAAATTTATAGTCGTTGATGCAAAACTAAAGATGGAGTCGATGATACCTATTGAAGAATTTAAAAACGACAATGAGCTTTCAAAATTAAAAATTGGTTCAACCATAGAAGTGTTTTTAGAAAGAGTTGAAAATTTTAAAGGTGAAGTAGTGATTTCTAGAGATAAAGCCAGAAAAATGAAGGCGTGGCGAAAAATGGAAAAAGTTTTTGAGTCACAGGAAGAATTGACTGGTTATATTACAGGAAAGGTGAAAGGTGGATTTATTGCAAATGTTGAGGGGCTACCATGTTTTATGCCTTCTAGTCAAATTGACATAAGACCTTTAAAAAAAATTGATCATCTTCTTAATACTCCAGTAAAAGTTATCGCAACTAGAATTGACAAAAATCGTGGTAATGTTTGTGTTTCTAGGAGAGCAGTATTAGAAAAAAGTAAAAAAGCTGAAGTTACTGAGGCTTTGAAAAATATCAAAGAAGGGATGATTGTAGAAGATGCTTTAGTTAAGGCTACAACAGATTGGGGAATTTTTTTAGATATTAATGGAGTTGATTGTCTATTACATGTTTCCGACTTAAGCCATGGTAGAGTAAAGAAACCATCAGACTTAGTAACTATAGGGCAAAAATTAAAAGTTAAAATTACAAAAATTGACCCGAAAACAAATCGTGTATCAGCTAGTGTGAAAGCTTTAACTGAAGATCCTTACTCAAATATAGAAAAAAAGTATAAAGTGGGTGAAATATATGAAGGAACAGTAACTAAATTAATGGAGTATGGCGCCTTCGTTCGCATTCAAGAGGGAATTGAGGGGCTAATACACAATTCAGAATTAGATTGGAGTAACAGAAATGTAAAGCCAAGCAAAATACTTTCGGTTTCTCAAAATATTAAATTTAAAATTGTAAGCATTGAAAAAGATACTAAAAGAATTTCTTTATCTTACAAAGCTACACTAGATAACCCATGGTCAAAACTAAAAGAAAGTGTGGGTAAGGTAGTTAAGGTTAAAATAAACAATATAACCGATAAAGCAATATTTGCTGAATTGTCTGACTCTGGCTTAACAGGAATGCTTCATTATAAAGAGCTTTCTTATCAAGAGAACATTGAAGATCTGAAAAAATTTAAAAAAAATGAAGTTATTGAAGTAAAAATTATGGAAATTAAAGATGATAAAATTAGATTTTCAAAAAGAGCGACCGGTAAAGATCCTTTAGAGTGGTTTGCTGATAATAAGAAAAAGGTAGGAGATATAATTACAACAAGAATTCACGAAGTTTTAAAAACTGGAGTAAAAGTTGCTATAGATAAAGAAAAGAAGTTAATTGTAACTATTAAAAAAATTGATCTTGCCAAGGAATCAGTTGATGCAAGACCAGAAGTATTTTCTCCAGGAAATGCTTTAGATGCAAAGATAACTGAGCTTGATACAACGACTCGTAAAATTAAATTGAGCGTTAAGGCAGCACAAATAGACGAAGAAAAATCTTTGATAGCTAAATTTGGTGAAGGAGCTACTAAATCAGGAGCTACATTAAAAGGCATATTTGAAAAAGCAATGGGTAGTAAAAAAAAGAAAGAAGAAAAGAAATAATTGTCAAGACCTGAGCTAATTAATCGATTAAAAGAAAAACATTCAAATTTAACTAAATTTCAATTAGAAAAAATCATAGATACATTTTTTGAAAGTATTGAGTCTGCATTAATTGATAAAAAGACAATTGAGTTACGCGGTTTTGGAACCTACTTTGTTAAGGAAATAAAAGAAAAATATTCTGCAAGAAACCCTAAAACTGGAGAGCTGATTTATGTTCCAAAAAAGAATAAGATAAGATTTAGAGCAAGTAAAAAATTTAAAGAATTTTTAAATCAATGAAAAAGATATTTATAGCGATTGATACTACTGACTTAAAAAAAGCAAGAAAGATAATTGATCAGTCTCAAACTAATAAAATAAAGATTGGCTATAAATTTGGACTAGAGTTTATGAACTCTAAAGGAGGAAGACAGTTTATATCAAAATTAAGAGGTCAGATCGTCTTCGTTGATCTAAAATACAATGACACTATAAACACAATGTTGTCAGCTGTGAAGGCGTTAAGAGATTTAAATATAAATTACCTCACAGTTCATATTTCCTCAGGTTTAGCTGCTCTTAAAGCAGTAAAAAAAGTTTCCCGTTGTAAGATTGTAGGAGTATCTACTTTAACATCGCTTAATAATAAAGATGTAAAAACAATAGGATATAATAGATCTGTTAAAAATCTTGTGGCCCATCAAGCTAAGCTTGCTAGTAGAGCGGGATTGGACGCTTTAGTTTGCAGTCCTTATGAAGTTAATATAGTGAGGAAGATCTTTAAAAAAGAAATTATTACTCCTGGGGTGCAAATTGGGAAAAAAAATTATGATCAAAAACGTTCTATGGAGGCAAAAAAAGTCAACTCTGATTGGCTCGTTATCGGACGTTCTGTTACGCGTGGAAATGTTAAGAATAATATTCAAAAACTTATAAAATCGTTATAAAAGAGTTAGTGATGAAAATTAAAAAAGGCATTCCACTAATCGATCAGCATGACAAAAACTATTTGTATGGTGGTAAGTTCGGCGGTAATTTTATCCCTGAAACTTTAAAAAAACCAATAGATGATTTAACCAAACTATTTACCAAACTTAGAAAAGATAAAAAATTTTTGGAGGAAAGAGATTACTACTTTAAAAATTATGTTGGGGCGCCAACACCGTTTATCAAATTAGAAAATTTAACAAAATATCTTGGCGGTGCTCAGATTTATGCAAAAGTTGTCTCCGAAGCTAACGGAGGAGCACATAAAATTTATAACGCTACTGTTCATTGCCTTATTGCTAAGAGAGCTGGTAAAAAATATATTGTAGGAGATACAGGAGCTGGCTATGCTGGAAAAATGCTTGCCATGGCAGCTAAAAAATTTGGTCTTAAATGTAAGATTTTCATGGGTTCTAGAGATATAAAAAGACAAAGACCAAATGTAGAAGCTATGAAAAAAAATGATGCTGAAATTATTCCAGTAAAAACAGGAAGTCAAACTCTAGTTGATGCTGTTAGTGAATGTATGCGTTACTGGGTCTCTAATTGTAACACTACCCATATGTGCGTTGGATCAACTGTAGGTCCAAATATATTTATTAAAATATGTGCATTTAGCACAGCACAAATTTCAAGGGAACTTATAAAGCAAATAAAAGATGAATTTGGAAGAATTCCTAATAAGTTAAAACTAATGAACTGTGTTGGAGGTGGAAGTTCTGCTATGGGTTTTTGGAATGAGTTCATGGATACAAATGCAGAATTTATTGGAATTGAAGCAGGTGGGCCTAAAAATAGTAAGCTACATGCTGCGCCCTTAACAAATAAATCTAAGATAGGTATTTTACATGGAGCTGCTCAATACTTGGTTCAAGATAAAGAAGGTCAAGTAGGATCTATAGAATCTTGCTCGGCAGGACTAATGTATCCTGGAATTTCACCTCTACATTGTTTTTTAAAAGATACAAAACGTGCTAAATATACCTCTGCAACTGATGAGGAGGCTTTTAAAGCATATCAATTAGTCTCTAAATTAGAAAATATTTCTCCATCTCTTGAGCCTTCGCATGCTTTTGCTGAAGCGATTAAAATAGCACCTAAGTTAAAATCTTCAGAGGTAATCGTTATTAATTCCTGCGGTGATAGCATTAAAGACAAAGACATTATCAAAAAAAAATTAGGTTTTTACATAAGATGAAGTCAAAAATTACCTTAGCTTTTAAACAATGTATAAAAGAAAAAAGACCGGCACTAATAACTTATACAGTTGCTGGTGATAATACAAAAAAAATTTCACTTAAAATATTAAATTCAATTGCAAAACATGCCGATATTTTAGAATTAGGCTTTCCTCATAACACTCCAATCGCAGATGGTGGGCAAATCCAGACTAGTTCTTATAGAGCTTTAAAAAATGGAATAAGACTTAAAGATGTTTTTCATATAGTAAAAAAATTTAAAAAATCTAACCCCAATAAACCTTTAATTCTCATGGGTTATTATAATTTAATTTATCAAAGAGGAGAAAATAATTTTTTAAATAGTTGCAAAATTTCTGGTGTAGATGGTTTAATAGTTGTTGATCTTCCTTATCCAGAAAATAAAAACTTTGCAAAGAAATGTAAAAAAAAGTCGATAAATTTTATTCAATTATTATCTCCGACTACATCAAAAGAAAGAATAAAAAAGATTATAAAAGATTCTCATGATATGATTTATTATATCTCGATGTTATCAACTACCGGCGGCAAGCTTAAAGTTTCACCTAAAAAAATTATTCAAAATTACAAAAAAATTAAAAAGATTAATCGTAAAAAGAACTTAGTAATAGGATTTGGAATCACAAATAAAACTATCTCTTCTTTAAAAAATAGCGACGGTTTAGTTGTCGGCTCTCAACTATGCAAAGTTATTAATGATTCTATTAAAAAAAGACAAAATCCTGTCACAAAATTAAGTAAATTAGTGTATAATCTAAAAAAACAAATATTATGAATTGGATAAAAAATAGAATTTTAAGTTTTGTTCAAAAAGCAAAAGATAAGTTTAAAAAAGACCGCCCCTCAAAAGCTGATCAAGAGAAAAGTCTTTGGTTAAATTGTCCTAGCTGTAATCAAATGCAGCTTAAAGAAGACTTAAAAAATAATTTTAATGTTTGTAAATGTATGCATCATTTTGATTTAGATCCTGAAACAAGATTTAAAAATCTTTTATTTGATGACGGAAACTTTGAGTTAATAGATTGTCCATCATGGAGTTCTCCAGATCCGCTAAATATGGAAATAAATGGTAAAAAATTTATCGACAAATATAAGAACTATCAAAATAAAACTGGTCAACAAAGTGCTTTACTTATTGCTCATGGTAAAATTGGAGGTTTAAAAACTGTGGCAGTTGGATATAATTTTGCTTTTGGTGGAGCAGCCTTTTCTCAGAGAGAAAATGAACATTTTTTAGCTGCTGCTCAATTTGCTATTGAAAATGATATAGAGCTATTTTTAAGTGTTTACCAAAGTGGCGGAATGTCAGTTTATGGTAATATTCATTCACTGAAATCTATGAGTGTTTGCCAAATGGTTCATACAATGTTGAAAAAGAAAAATATTGTAAATGTTGGAGTGCTTGGATCTAAAATAACTGGTGGAACTTTTGTGAATGTATTTGCGAATGATTTCTTATTCTCTGAGAGTCCAAAAAATACCGATCAACTTTTTAGTGGTAAAAGAGTGAGCGCAAGCGTGCGTTCCTCTGACAATACTGAAATGCCATCAGATTTTGGCGAAGGCTATTTTTTACAAAAACATGGTATGATTGATGGTTGTTTTTCATCAAGGTTTGAAATGAAAAAAAAAATAGTTGATTTGACAAACGTTTTGTTGAAAAAGCCAGAGGCTCAAGTTAAAAAAGAGTCTAATGTCAAAGTCGATAAATCTTTACAATCAGTTAGCTAATCATAAGCTTTTTAATAAAACAATTAATTTTGGTCTAAAGAGGATTAAACTTGCCTTAAAATTATTGGGGAGTCCCGAAAAAAAACTAAATAATGTAATAAGTGTATTAGGTGAATCTGGAAAATATACTACATTATTTGCATTAAAAAGTTTTATAGAAGCAAATAATCAAACTGTATCAGCATATATCTCTCCTTCACTTCAAGATATTAGAGAACGTTTTTTTATGAAGAATAGATTTCTTACTCATAAAGAAATAAAAAATACAATAAAAGAAATAGAAAAATTGAAGATACCACTTACTATTTTTGAAGTTTATACTTTAATATATATTTTAAATGCTTCAAAAATAAAAGTTTCTTATCACTTAACAGAATGTGGCGCCCTATGGGAAAAAGATAGTGTAAATGTGTTCGATTTTCCTCTTGCTCAAGTAGTAACTAATATCAATCTACAACATAAAAATTTTCTTAAAAAGAAAACACTTGATGAGATTATCCATCAAGACGTAGGTTTCTTAAGTAATTTTACAAAAATTTATATAGGAAAACAAACACCTTATGTCTTAAAAAAAATTAAACAACATTTAAAAAAAAATAAAAGTAAAGTTACTTATCCTAACACATGGAGTTTGGTAAAAAGAAATAAAGATTACTTTTATCAAGATAAAAAAACGAAAATTAAAATTGATACAAAAAATATACATTCAAAAGGATTATTAGAAAACTTATGTCATGCAATCAAAATAGCTCTTGATTTAGAAATTAGTAAAAAAACAATAGAAAAAAATATTCCAAAGCTTTTATTTGTTGGGAGATTTCAGTATCTTAAAAAAGGTAAAATAAAAAATAAATTGCACAAAAATGAGAAAATAATGATTGATGGAGCTCATGCCACTACAGATGCTAAAAATTTAGCAACTTATCTTAAAACTATAAAGGTTCCTAAATATGGAATCTGGGCTATGACTAAAAATAAGGAACCAGATTTATTTATAAAACAATTCAAAAATATATTTAAAAAAATTGTTACTATGCCTATTGAAAAAGAAAATAGCTCAGTATCTGCAAATGAACTAAATAGAATTGCTCTTAAGAATAAAATTAATTCAGAAATAGGAATTAATCTTACGGATGCTTTAAAAAAAATAAGTAATAAAGAAAAAAAACTTATAGTTTGTTTTGGAAGCCTTTACAATTGTGGAAATGTTTTAAATAAAAATTAGGAACTTTGTATCCAATCTTTCAATTCTTGTTTTCCAGGCCATCCAATTTTTCTCGATACTTCTTTACCTTCCTTGAATTTAACAAATAGTGGAACTCCTTTACAAGAAAGCATCACAGGCGTGTTAGCAGACTCTTCTATATCTAGCTCACCAATCTCGATTTCTTTTTCTAATTCTTTTTCCAATTCGTTACATGGAAGAATTGCCAACTGACATGGATTACACCAAGTGGCCCCAAGCTTAAGAATTTTGGTTTTGTCTCCGGATTTGATAAAATTTTCGTATGTGTCATCTGTTACTTTAATCATACACAATAAATAATTATTAAATCTCTAAAGTCAATATGACAATTCAATGATAAATAGCTAACTGTTTATAACATTGAGGTTTTGTTTTTGATTTTCCAACTTCTATTCTTTCACCTGTTTCTTTAACGCAGTATATATAGTAATAAAATTCATTATTTTCATAGTCCTTAACTTCTTCTATCCTTATCTCTGTTATTTTATCCATGTATTTTTTTCTATTGTATGTATTTCACTTTTTAAAACTTCAACATCATTATCTAATTTTAATAGATAGTATTGATTACTTAATTGTTTGAACATTTTTAAAATATTTAGTGGTAAGTATAGACAGGATCTTAAAATATAAATTTTTGGTGTCTTTAAAAATAGACGCCAGTTTGCTTTTTTCTGTAATCGATTTAATTCTACTAATTCCTGAAAATAACTACGCCACTCTTCTTTATGCTTAAGAATAAATTTTAGATTATTATAATATCTATTGTTATTAAGCTGTCTCATACTTTTTTTCAATATCCATTACAAAATTATTATATTCGTCTAATTTTTTTAATACCTTCTCATTATTTTCATATTTATTTCTTGCATCATCTATTGACTTGTAAAATTCAGGTATAGTTGTCCAGTTTTGTTTTTCTGTTGAAAATATTTTTTTTGCTATATTTTTTTTTACATCTTTAGCTAAACTATCAGGGAGTTTTTCAGGAGATTCTTGAAATATTATTCTTTTACCAAAAAATTGATATCTTTCGTCTGTAAATTTGTCTAGTAACTTCACTTTTTCATCCCAATTTACCTTATGAAATTGATCCATTAATTTACTATCTGTCTCATTTGCAAAACCTCCAGAGTAAAGTGTTTCTTCTGGTTGTAGGTTTATTTTATCCTCTTTAACGCCTCTTTCTTCATGCTGTTCGATTAGAATACTATTAATTCTTTCTAAGAACTCTGGAGATGACTCTAGCATCTGAGCTCTTTTTTTAAATTCTAAATCTGGTATTCTTGAATAAGAGGAGGTTGCTAATCCATAACTTTTGTTTAATAAAACCGGTGATTTGTTATTTTTTATAGACCTCAATACCTTAGGTGACTTTGAAAGTGCTTTCTTTAAATCGTTATATTCCATTTTCATGTATTCATCCGGAGAGACCTTCATATCCCAACAAATATTCCACTTATATATCGGATGATTTAAGAGATATTTAGAAACAAAAAAATGAATTTTTCCATAGTAATATTCTACATTAGTAAATATTTTCTCTTTTTGAAGTAATAAGTCACACTCTTGTCTACTTAAAGTTTTTAAAGACGACTCCCATACTGGTCTTGTTTTTTCATTTTTGTATATAGTTTCTGCAACTTTCATGCAAGCGATTGTGTCCGGAACAGCTCCATGCGCATCTTCATGCTGCATCAGGTCAGATAATTTAAACGAAGGATTTCCTTTTTCTGTGGTAATTGTTTTTATTACTGTTTCATCTACCATTTTAGCTGCTCGTATTACTGGAAGCACGTCACCTAATTTGTTGCCTTTAGTGTTTAAAAAATAGGGTGGTTTTAAATATTTAAAGAATGTTTTCGATAAAAAAATCCAATCAAACAAATGTGAGTTGAATCCAAAATAAACTGCTGGTCCCCAGGTTTTCAATTTTTCAAGCAATAGTTGGTTATTGGAATATGGGCTCGGATTCTGCTTAAGCCAATTGACATCAAAGCCTGTTACAGTTAACGCGCCCAAATTCGGTACGACCCCTTCTTCTAATCTAGATTTTAGATGTATTCTATCTAATTCCTGAAATTTATCATTTGTTAAAATAAAACAGCATTCCAATACGGAGTCGAAAGATGTGCTAGCTCCAGATGTTTCTAAGTCTCCGAATATATAGTTCATTTTTTCTTCTTCTTGCTTATTAAACCATGAATAGTTGTCATATTTAAAAATTCTTCAAGTAAGGTATCCATGTCAGAATAAGTTTTTTCCAACTTGGTCGTTAACTTTTTTTGCTTGTCTATATGATCTCCTAAATCAAAAAATCTACTTTGAAGAGAATTCATATTATTTTGAACCTCCGCTGAACTTAAAAATTCAACAGCAGATATTCTATTATCCCCCTTGTTATCTTTGTTATATTCATTTACAAGTTTTATACTTTGTCTTTGTGTGTTGGCTAAAAATTTCAATGCATCAAAATTATATGAACAAATAAATATATTACCTTTTTGTATATAACCTTTTTTTTCTTCTAATTCTTTTGGTGTAGCCGTCGTAAATATTATTCCAAAATCTGCATGTGCTTGGGACATATCTTGTTGTAACTTATCAATCCATTTGTTTGAAAATGATTTTGTTTTTTTACTTTCATATAATATTTTTCCAATAGAAGTATCCTTTTCATAAACTTCATGTAGCCAGTCAGCGCCAGGTTCCCCTTTTTCATAAGGGGAAATTTTGTCACCAGCATCTTGAAAGATTTCTTTAAGGTAATCACCTAATATTATTTCTTGTGCAGAACCTTGGTCTGCAGTTAGTCCTTGATTAGCTCTTTCTTGAACTTTCTTTAAATCTTCTTTGGTTCTATCGTGTTTTAATTTATCTTGAGCTCTTTCCTGAGCGTGCTCCTTTTTTAATTGATCTATCTTTTTTTTGTTTTTTGCTTCTTCAATTGAAGCTGCTTCCTCTCTTATTTTTTTATCGTTTGCTTCTTTGTCTTCTTTTAGCTTTTGAATTGTTGCATCTTTTTTTTCATTTTCTTTTTTGAATTTATTACTTTCTTTTTCAAACTTTAAACCTAATGTTTTCTTTTCTTCTTCTAGTTCTTGATTTTTCTTTTTTTCCAGGTCAGCTTTAACTTCTTTGTGTACTTTGCTTTTCTCTACTTTTCTAAGTTCTCGAATTTCGTCTTTCAAACTTTCACTAATATCAAAAGTTTTCTTACAGTGTGGACAAGTAATTTTGTTCATGTTTTTCTACCCGTCTTTTTTTTGTTTTCCTTCAGTTATAGTTTTTCGTCATGTAGCTAACGTTTTAAGGATGTATTGAGATATTTTTATATTTCGACACAAAGCATCTAAAACAATAATTATTAGCTCGTAAAAGTATAATAAACACTTATAAAAAAAAATCAAGGTCGAAATTAGTTATGTGTTGATAGCTTGATAAAAAATTTTTAATCTAAATTAATTTAATAATACTGCCAGCTGGTTTAGTTTTCTTCACCCATTGTTTAGGTATACTTTTTATGCCCTTTAAAGCTGCAAAATAAGCACCAACAAAATTAGCTCTTGAACAATTACATCCTCCAGCTTTTATCGTTTTTATTACTGCAGTTTTATAATTTTTTGCAGTTATCATAGCGTGAATAGAACCCATAAATGTTCCTGGATAACTACATGCCTTTCCAAATTTTCTTACTACTCCAACATGATTCTTTTTTTTAAGTCTTAGAACTTTTTTAATGTTATGAACCACTTCTTTAAAATATTTGTTTTTCCCATATTTTTTGACAAAAGTATGAACGGGATTTTTATCTCCGTTATTTGCCAAATCTATGATCTTTAATTTTGCTAAAGCATAAGTCTCATTTATTTTTGAATTAGCTACGCTTCTAATAACTCTTTTTAATTCTTTATCTGAATTACTGTAAAGATAATAAGGTAAAGCAGCACAATATCCATCTGACTCATTAACTTTTGTGCCACCGGTAATAATTTTTTTCCTAGTTTTTATATTTTGAATAGTCTCAAGTATATTTTGATGAATCCAAGGTCCATTCATGGGTTTTTTCCATTTAATCTTTTTATATTTTTTTCTCAGTTTTAAGTTTCTCCAATAAGCAGATCCTGATCCAAAATTTCTAACAATATTTTTTTTAAAATTTTTTAGAATATCTGATTTTTTATTGGTAGATATTAAAGTCCTAAACATAACTTGACCTACATCATTATAACCAGATACTTTTCCAGTTTTAATAGAATAAAAAGGACTTTTATTTTGTTTTTGAAAAGCTATTTCTTTTTTACCTTTGATATATTTTTTTAACTTTTGAGGATCGTAAACCCAGTGCAAAGGTCTAGCAGCTGCATCTGCAACAGTAGCTCCTAAAAAAATATGAAAATTATTCATCCCCTACTGATTTCTTATTTGCAAGGGAACCGCAAGAAGCATTAATGTCTCTCCCTCTGCTTCTTCTAAATAAAGATAAGAAACCGTTTTCTTGAATTATTTTTGAAAATTTATCGATATTTTCTTGAGAAGC
Organism: uncultured Pelagibacteraceae bacterium; assembly: GCA_902523095.1. Classification (GTDB taxonomy): domain Bacteria; phylum Pseudomonadota; class Alphaproteobacteria; order Pelagibacterales; family Pelagibacteraceae; genus Pelagilacustribacter. The sequence continues at coordinate 15,509 of CABYYE010000017.1, forward strand.
TGGTTTAAAATCTTTGTTAGTTAGAGGATTAAACTCAATCAAATTTAATTTTGAAGGAACTTTTTTCATAATTTTAATTAGTTCTTTTGCTTGTTTTTCCGTCATATTTTCTTCTAAACAAATCCACTCTATAAAAATAGGTAATTTAGTTTGATCATAGTATTTTTTTAGTTGAGGAATTAAAGACTCAATTGTATATTTATCATTTATTGGCATAATTTCAGATCTATGTTTAGGAATTGAACTATGTAAACTCCACGCCAAGTAAACATCCAACTCTTTTGCAGCCCATTCGATAGCATCCATATTATCTTTTTTTATTCCAATTCCTACAGTACTTATGGTTATTCTCGTACGTCCATACTCTAAACCATCTTTATTTTTAGAATTATCTATCGCAATTTTTACGTTATCTAAATTTAAGAAAGGAGAACCCTCACCCATTAAAACTTGATTAGTAATTTTTTTTTGTGTCGACCAATCATTAATATAATCTTTACACAGAATAATTTGAGAAATAATTTCTCCTGGGCTTAAATTTCTAACAAGCTTTTTTGAGATTTGAGCTGTAGCGCAAAACTCACATGATAAATAGCAACCCACAGACACAGATAAACAAATAGTATATCTGCTTAGAGTTTTGTCTGGAATTAGAACTGTTTCAACATTTCGTTTATCTTCAAGCTCTAACAAAAACTTAATTGTACCGTCTTTAGATTTTTGTATGTCTATAATTTTAGGTTTAGTTAAGCTGATTAAGTTTTTAATTTTTTCTCTTAACTTTAAACCGAAAGTGGTTAGTTCATCAAAATTTTTTATATTTTTTTTATAAACAGCGTTAAATAACTGCTGAGTTCGCATTTTGGCTTTGTCGTTATCAACATCTGTTTTTTCAATTAAAAAGTTTTTTAATTGATCGAAATTTAAATCATAAAAATTTTGTTTTTTCATCAATGAGATTATTAAAGATTTGAGAGGGGTTTTAAAACCCCTCTCTATAAAGATTAAAGTTTATTTGGATCAGTTTTTAAGTGCTTAAGAACTTTTCCAGCATTTTTGCCTTCCTTAATCAAATATCCACTAGTTCCATTAGCATTTGCCTCTGGAGCTTCTACAGACTTGTTAAGTTGCTGAGCTAGTTTAGCCTCTGACTTTTTTCGGCTGAACTTACCAAGCAAACGTGAAAATCTATCCATCACATCTCCTTTCTTTCAACCTACTTTTTAACTCTTCATAGAGTCCTGCATGTAGATGCAGAGTCTTTTTTCCATGACTTATGGTTAAACAAACTTTATTATATGAAAAGCAATTGTCAATGGATAATAAACTATTAGGAGTGATCATTATAGGTTTTGGGATCCTATTGCTTTTTAGTGAGCAAGAATACTCCTGGGTTTTTTCAGCATTAGCGGTGGGTATAGGTGCAGGATTTGTAATTAGAGAAAATGAAAAAAATGATGTAGATAAATAATATGTCAAAAAATATATTTATTGTTTACGGTCATCACAATACAAAAAAAAGTTTTAACGCCTCAATAAGAGATACTTTTATAAATGAAGCTAAAAAGAAAGGTCACCAAATTGATTTAATAAATTTACATGAAGAGAAACCTATACCTTTTTTTGATGGATCAGAGCCTAGTGAACAAATTTTAGATTATAGAAAAAGATTAGAAAAAAGTGATATTTTATTTATGATTTCCCCTTGTTATAATTTAAGAGCAACTGCTATCTTAGAAAATTGGATTGACCTTGTGCTTGCGCCTAAATGGTTTTTCTCTTTTAAGAGATTGGTAGGTAATTGGGGATATCCTGTAGCAGGTGCAATGAAAGATAAAAGAGCAATTATGTCCATGACTTATGGAGGTAATTGGTTTTCAATTCAAACGTGGTTTCAAAATATTCCATTTAGAAGAATTAAAGCTGGAGTTTTAAAACTTGGAAAAATGAAAACGTCATATATAAGATTTTATGAGGTGCTGCCTGGAATGTCCCAAGAAAAATTCAAAGAACATATGGAAAGAGTTAAGAGATTAGTAAGACAATTATAACATTTTACTTAATAAAAAATTTATATATATATTTGATATGATCGAAAAATTTAGGAATTTTATGATTGAAGCAGCAAACATCATGTTTGATGATACAAAAAACGATCTAAGAAGTTTGCCTAAAGCAGTAAGATTACAAATATTAATAGTTCTGTCATTTGTTTGGTCTACTGTTTTTAGCTTGTATGTTTTTAGTGTAAGCTCTTTTATCTTTGGTTGGGCAGGAGTTGTGATGGCTCATATTGGTTTAATAATTGCAGTATATCTTACATTTAAATTTTTTCACAAAAAACAGGAGCAGCCAATAAGCGTGTTCCAATCAGGCAATTATAATCCTGCAAAAATATTTGCAGTTTTTTTTATAATTTTTTTTATTTTTATTTTTACAAAAGGAATTGATGTGCTTACAAAAACAAATAGCTACGAAACTCCTTACTCTGGTCCAGACACAACTACTGAAGAACGAATTAAAAGATTTGTAAATTAGTAAGTTTCTATCTAAGATTGATTAATGAAATTATTAAGAATTGGAAAACAAGGAAGTGAAAAAGTTGCCGTACTTCATAATAACAAAATAAAAGATCTATCTGGATATTTGAATGATTTGAATCCTCAAACTTTAAATAAACAAACTTTAAAAATTCTAAAAGAAATTAATTTTTCCGAGTTAAGAGAGTTAGATCCAAATCAAAGAATTGGAAGTTGTATTTCAAATCCAGTAGATTTTTTAGCAATTGGATTAAATTATAAAGCGCATGTAGAAGGTAGCAAATCAAAATTACCTTCTGAACCAATACTGTTCAATAAAAGTGCTGGGTGTATTCAAGGCCCAAATGATAATATTGTTAAACCCCAATTAGCAAATAAAATGGATTATGAATGTGAGGTAGCTATGATCATTGGGAATAAAGGAAAAAATATAAAAGAAGAACACGCTCAAGATTATGTTTTTGGATATTGTATAGTTAACGATATTTCTGAAAGAACTTGGCAAAAAGAAAGGGGTGGCCAGTGGATTAAAGGCAAATCAATTGCCGGTCCTTGTGGTCCGTGGTTAGTAACAAAAGATGAATTGAAAAATTTAAATAATATTAATCTGATTTTAGACTTAAATGGACAAAGAAGGCAAACTGGTAATACTGAAAAAATGATTTTCAATTTTGATTTTTTAATTTCTTACATCAGTCAATTTATGACTTTATATCCTGGCACAATAATCACTACTGGAACACCAGCTGGAACTGCGATGGAAATGAAAAAACCTGAGTTTTTAAAAAAAGGCGACAAACTGCATATTAAAGTTGATGGACTAGGTGAACAAACTCATGAGATAATTGAAGAATAATTCTAATGTCAAAAAGATACTCGGGAAAAAGTCAAAAAGATCGCAATTTTATGAAAAAGGCTAAATTAACGTTAAAAGAAAAAAGAAAACTTAAAAAAGAAAAAAATAAAAAATAATGTGTGGAAGATACGCTATTAAAAAATCAACATTATTAATTGCTAACAATATAGTAAAAAAAAATATAAATGTTGATCTTGAACAAGATAATTTTAATTGCTCACCAGGTGGTAAGTATCCAGTAATTAAATCTGCTACAAACGGTAAATATTTGGAAATGACTATTTGGGGAATTAAGCCCTCTTGGGCTAAAGAAGACTTTAGAAGTCTTCATAACGCTAGGTTAGAAGGAATAGATACTAAAGTAAGTTTCAAAAAATTAATAATAAATTCAAGAGCTATCATACCTTGCTCGGGTTATTATGAGTGGAAAAAAACTGACAGTAAAAAAACTCCTTATTATTTTACAAAAGTAGATAATGAAGATATTTTTCTAGCAGGCATTCATGATAACGGTAAATTTTGTATTATAAC
>CABYYE010000018.1 GCA_902523095.1 uncultured Pelagibacteraceae bacterium
CCTTTTTTATAAATCATTTTTATAACACCTCCGGAGCTAATGAAATAATTTTGGTATGTCCTCTTGTTCTCAATTCTCGAGTCACAGGACCAAATATTCTAGTTCCTATTGGTTCGCCTTTTTCATCTGTTAAAACTACTGCGTTCGTATCAAATTGTACTTTTGAACCGTCATCTCTAAAAATTTCTTTTCTTGTTCTTACTACTACAGCTTTATGTACAGCTCCTTTCTTGACTTTGCCTTTTGGTATGGCATCTTTAACGCTGATGACAATAAGATCACCAACTGATGCATATCTTCTTTTTGAACCTCCTAAAACTTTAATACATTCAACTCTTTTAGCTCCAGTATTGTCGGCAACCATTAATTCTGTTTGAACTTGTATCATTATTTAACTACCTGCCATGTCTTTTTTTTAGAAAAAGGTTTACTTTCTATAATTGATACTGTTTCACCTTCTTTAAATTTATTTGTTTCATCATGTGCATGATACTTTTTTGTTCTTTTAATAACTTTCTCATAAAAAGGATGCTTGAATTTTCTAGTCACTTCAACAACAATTGTTTTATTGTTTTTAGCGCTTGTAACGATACCTTTTAATACTTTTTTTGTCATTTTGTGTTTTTGATTGTTGTATACAGTCTAGCTATATTTTTTTTAATTTCATTGTATTGGGCTGAATTTTCTATTTGGTTATTAATTTTTTTAAACCTAATATTAAAAAGATCCTTCTTTAGAGTTAGTATCTTTTTTTCAGCTTGATCTTTTGTTAATTTTTTATCTTCTTTTTTTTTAACCATATTATTAACGTTTTATAAATTTAGTTTTTATTGGCAGCTTAGCAGATGCTTTATAAAGTGCTTCTCTAGCAACTTCCTCTGTGACACCGTCAACTTCAAAAATGATTCTCCCTGGTTTTACTCTACAAGCATAGTATTCAGGGGAACCTTTTCCTTTTCCCATTCTAACTTCTGTAGGTTTTTTTGAAACTGGTATGTTTGGAAAAATTCTTGTCCATACTTTACCTGTTCTTTTCATGTACCTAGTAAGCGCTACTCTTGCTGCTTCAATCTGTTTACCAATAATTCTCTCTGGTTCAATCGCTTTAAGACCAAATTGACCATAGTTAAGCTTAACAGCTCTTGATGCATTTCCGTGTATTCGACCTTTGAAGGCTTTTCTAAATTTAGTTCTTACTGGTTGTAGCATTTTTCACCTTTTCCTTTTTTTCTTTTTCGACGTCTTTTGCCATTAATTCACCTTTATAAATCCATACTTTAACTCCTATTATTCCATAGGTAGTTAATGCTTCAGCGAAGCCATAGTCAATATCTGCTCGTAGAGTATGTGAAGGAATACTTCCTTCTCTGAGCCATTCTGTTCTAGCAATTTCATTACCTGCTAGTCTTCCACTTAGCATAACTTTAATTCCCTTCGCGTTTAATCTCATTGCTGATTGCATTGCTCTTTTCATCGCTCTTCGATAAGCAATTCTTTTTACAAGTTGTTGAGCAATATTTTCAGCAACTAAATTTGAATTTAACTCTGGTTTTTTAATTTCTTTAATATTAATATTAACATCACCGTTAGTTATCTTAGTGATATTTTTTTTAATTTTTTCTATATCTGCACCTTTTTTACCAATAACAAAGCCAGGTCTTGACGTATGAATTGAAACAGTGCATTTTTTTGATGATCTCTCAATAATGATTTCCGAAACACCCGAATTAGTAATATTCTTTTTTATATAATTTCTTATTTTAAAGTCTTCTATTAAATATTTACCAAAATCTTTTTTTTTGGCAAACCACGTTGAATCCCATCCTCTATTAATTCCCAGTCGAAAACCTATTGGATTGATTTTTTGTCCCATTATTTAACTACCTTTTTTTCTTTTTTTTCCTCAAGTACAATCGTAACTCTGCTATAAGGTTTTTTAATAGGGCTTGCTCTACCCTTCGCCCTAGGTCTAAATCTTTTCATTACGATAGATTTTCCTACATATGCTTCTTTCACATATAAGTTATCAATATCATACTGATGATTATTTTCTGCATTAGATATAGCTGATTTTACTGTTTTACTAACGTCTTTAGCTATTCTTTTTCTAGTAAATTCTAAATCTTTTAAAGCTAAATCAGCTTTTTTTCCTTTAATAAAGTTTAAAACTAATGATAATTTTCGTGGACTACACCTAACATTTTTATTTATAGCTTTTACTGTTAAACTATTTTTTTGCATTATCATCCCCTGGTTTTGAAGGCGCTGCAGCCGCAGCTTTTTTATCCGCTGGTGTGTGTCCTTTAAAAGTTCTCGTTGGAGCAAATTCTCCAAGTTTGTGTCCAACCATTTCTTCTGAGATGGTTATAGGTATAAACGATTTACCATTATGTATCATAAAGCTATGACCAACGAAGTCAGGTATAATAGTTGAATTTCTTGACCATGTTTTAATCGGTTTTTTATTAGGAGTCGCTTTTAGTTTGTCAATTTTTTTTAACAAACTTGGATGAACAAACGGGCCTTTCCAAACAGATCTTGTCATGATTATTTTCTCTTCTTTCTTCTAGTTATTATTAATTTATCGCTTCTTTTTGGTCTACGTGTTTTTAAACCTTTTGCCGATTGACCCCATGGAGACACAGGACTTCTTCCTCCTGATGTTTTTCCTTCACCACCACCGTGAGGGTGATCAACTGGATTCATTGCTACACCTCTTGTTTGAGGTCTTTTTCCTCGCCATCTATTTCTACCTGCTTTACCAACCTTTATGTTTTTTTGGTCTGGGTTTGAAACAACGCCTATTGTAGCAGTACATGAACTATTTACTTTTCTAGTTTCTCCAGATGATAGTTTGATAATAGCATAGTCTCCATCATATCCGGATAATGTAATTGAAGAACCCGCAGATCTTGCTAATTTGCCTCCATTTCCAGGAATTAACTCAACATTGTGTATTGAAGTGCCTGGAGGTATATCTTTAAGTTCAAGGGAGTTACCAATTTTAATTTCAACATTTTTTCCTGATTGAATACTATCGCCAACTTTTAAACCTTGAGGGCAGATTATATAAGTTTTTTCTTTGTCTTCATAATTTATAAGAGCGATATATGCAGTTCTATTTGGATCGTATTCTATTCTTTCAACTGTTCCTGAGATATTTTTTTTCTTTCTAAAAAAATCAATTATTCTATATTTGTGTTTTGAACCACCACCAATATGTCTGGATGTAATTCTACCATTATTATTTCTTCCGCCTGTAAAACGTTGACCTTTAGTTAAAGGTTTGTAAGACGAACCTTTCCAAAGCGCGCTCTTATCAACAACAACTGTTCCTCTTGTTGATTTGGTATAAGGTTTAAAAGTTTTTAATGCCATAATTAAATTCCAGTTGTTAAATCTATACTTTGTCCTTTTTTAAGTGTAACTATCGCTTTTTTGTAACCGCTTTTTTTTGATTTTCTACCTTGTTTAATTTTAAATTTTGTTTTTTGATTTATAATATTTACTTTAATCACATTTACCTTAAATAGCTTTTCTATATTTTTTTTCACAGTTTTTTTGTTTGCTTTTTGGTGTACTTTAAATACTGTCTTATTTTGATCCGATAAAATTGTTGCCTTCTCAGTTATGATTGGATTTATAATAGCGTCAATAAAATTAATTTTTTTCATTTAAAATCCTATCTTCTATTTTTTTTACTGATGAAGAGGTCATAATTATATTTCTGTACTTAAAGAGATCATAAACATTAGTTCCCTCTTCTTTTATAACTTTTACGTTTTTTATGTTTTTTGCTGATCTGTTGATATTCTTGATCGTATCTGCGTCTGAAATTATTAGAACACTAGACAATTTGTTTGTTTGTAAAAACTTATAAAGCTCTTTCGTTTTTGTAATTTCTTTTTTTACATCTGTCATAATATAGAGATTATTATCAGAATTTTTTTTTGACAAACTCTGAGCTAAAGCTAATTTTCTTACTTTTTTATTGATCTTTTTTATTTTATAAACATTTCCTTTTGGTCCGTGTGCTACTCCACCACCAACAAAAATAGGTGCTTTTCTGCTAGCGTGACGAGCACCACCACTTCCTTTTTGTGCTACGATTTTTTTAGTAGATCCTCTAATTTGATTTCTTTGTTTTGTTTTAGCTATTCTTGGTTTTGCATGATTTAATTGCCAATCTAAGACAGATTTAATTAATTTATAATTAATCTTTAGCTTAACAATCTTGTCTGAAACTTCTATTGTGTCTTTTTTTGAATTTTCAATGTTTAATAAAGGTAATTTCATTTATTTTTTTCCTTTTGCTGCTTTAGCTTTCTTTTGTTTCTCTTCAAATTTTTCATTAATTGTTTTTCTATTTATATTTTTTACTGACTCTCTTAAATATACAGTAGTGTTTTTAGAGCCTGGTATTGAACCTCTCAAATATAATAAACTATTTTCTAAATCTGACTTTACAATTTCGAGGTTCAAAATTGTTCTTAACTTATCTCCCATATGACCTGCCATTTTCTTACCTTTAAAAACTTTACCAGGGTCTTGCCTTTGACCAGTTGAGCCGTGAGACCTATGTGAAACAGATACACCATGAGAGGCTCTCAAACCACCAAAATTCCATCTTTTCATAACACCAGCAAAACCTTTACCGATAGTTTTAGATCTTACGTCAATAAATTTTTTATCTTTAAATATTTCTAAACCAAGTTCATTTCCCTCTTTATATAGATCGCTATTTTCAACTCTGAACTCTTTTAAAATTCTTTTTGGTTCTGTGTTTTTTTTTGAAAAAAATCCTTTCATTTGTTTTTTTAATTTCGAGTTTTTAATTTTAAAAAAACCAAGTTTAACTGCTTTATAGCCTCGCTTATCCTCAGTAATAACATCTATTACTCTGCCTTTTTCAACTTTAATAACTGTGACTGGAACTGATTGTCCACTCTTTATAAACTCTCTAGTCATACCTATTTTTGTGCCTATTAATCCTATGCTCATTATATTTTAATTTCTATGTCTACCCCGGAAGCTAAATCTAATTTCATTAAAGCTTCTACTGTTTGAGGTGTTGGTTCAATTATATCTATTAATCTCTTGTGTGTACGTGATTCAAATTGTTCTCTACTTTTTTTATCGATATGTGGTGATCTTAATACTGTATATCGTTCTATCCTTGTTGGTAGTGGAATAGGACCTTTAACCTGTGCTCCTGTTCTTTTAGCTGTATTAACAATTTCCTCAGTAGACAAATCAAGAATTTTGTTGTCATAGGCTTTCAAATGTATTCTTATATTTTGATTTTCCATAATTAAGCTAATTTCTTTGTTACTTCATCTTGAACATTTTGAGGAACTTTATCGTAATGACTAAATTGCATAGTATACTGAGCTCTTCCCTGTGTTGAAGATCTTAAGTTATTTATATATCCAAACATATTTGCTAGGGGAACAGTTGCATTAACTGCTGTTGCATTGCCTCTTGGTTCTGTAGATGCAACTTGACCTCTTCTGCTGTTTAAATCTCCGATTACGTCGCCCATAAAATCTTCAGGCGTAATTACTTCTACTTTCATAATAGGTTCTAGAAGTTTCAACGTAGCTTTTGTGCATGCTTCTCTAAAACACATTCTTGAAGCTATTTCAAAGGCTAACACGCTTGAGTCAACATCGTGATGTAATCCATCTAAAATAGTTACTTTATAATCAATCAAGGGAAAACCAGCTAATATTCCGCTCTCTGCAACACTTTCAACTCCTTTTTCCACACCGGGGATAAATTCTTTCGGTATAGATCCACCTTTTATTTTATTTTCAACTTCTCTACCTTTACCTGGCTCTAATGGTTCTACGTTAAGAGTCACTTTAGCAAATTGTCCTGCTCCACCACTTTGTTTCTTGTGAATATATGTAACTTCTGAAGAACCTAATATTGTTTCACGATAAGCGACTTGTGGTGCACCAACATTTGCCTCTACTTTGAATTCTCTTTTCATTCTGTCGACAATGATATCTAAATGAAGTTCGCCCATACCTTTGATAATGGTTTGTCCTGACTCTTCATCTGATGTAACTCTAAATGAAGGATCTTCTTTTGCTAATCTACCTAATGCTTCTCCCATTTTTTCTTGGTCAGCCTTAGTTTTTGGTTCTACTGCGATTTCAATTACTGGATCAGGAAATTCCATAGGTTCTAATAAGACAGGGTTTTTCTCGTCACATAACGTATGACCAGTAATTGTATATTTCAATCCTGCTAAAGCTACTATATCTCCAGTAGTTGCTTCTTTAATATCCTCTCTGCTGTTAGCATGCATTAAAAGCATTCTTCCAACTCTCTCTGTTTTTTCTTTTGATGAATTATAAACTGAAGTGCCTGCTTGAAGTTTTCCTGAATAAATTCTAATAAATGTTAAAGAGCCAACAAATGGATCGTTAGCTACTTTAAAAGCTAATGCTGAAAATGGCTGATTATCTTCAAATTTCATCTCCAACTTATCTTCAGAATTAATCTTTGTGGCTTCAATTGATCCAATATCTTTGGGGCTAGGAAGATAGTCTATTACCGCATCCAATAGAGGTTGGACACCTTTATTTTTAAAAGCAGATCCAGTAATTATTGGCACAAAATTAAAGTTTAAGGTCCCTTTTCTAATACATTTTATCAAATCATCTTCTGATGGTTCTTTACCATCAAGATAGGCTTCCATTAATTTTTCATCTTCCTCAACAGCTGCCTCTACTAACTCTTTTCTGTATTGAGATACCTTTTCTTTTAAATTATCTGGAATATCAATATAATCAAACTTTGCTCCTAAATCTTCATTTTGCCAAACTATACCTTTTAATTTTACTAAATCTACAACTCCTTTTAAATCTGCTTCTGCACCAATGGGAAGTTGTAAAACTAAAGGTTTACAACCAAGCCTATCTTTAATCATATCAACACATCTATAAAAATCTGCACCTGTTCTATCTAATTTGTTCACAAAACAAATTCTAGGGACTTTATATTTATCTGCTTGACGCCAAACTGTTTCTGATTGAGGTTCTACACCAGCCACTCCGTCAAAAACTGCAACTGCTCCATCTAAAACTTTTAATGATCTTTCTACTTCTATAGTAAAATCTACGTGTCCAGGAGTGTCAATAATATTAATTCTATGATCTCTCCAGAAACAAGTTGTAGCAGCAGAGGTTATTGTAATTCCACGCTCTTGTTCTTGTTCCATCCAATCCATAGTTGCTGCGCCATCGTGAACTTCTCCGATTTTATGACTTTTCCCTGTATAATATAGAATTCTTTCAGTAGTAGTTGTTTTACCAGCATCAATGTGTGCCATGATCCCAATATTTCTGTATTTATCTAATGAATATTTAGTAGCCATAATTTTTTACCATCTGAAATGGGCGAAAGCTTTATTTGCTTCAGCCATTTTATGTGTATCCTCTCGTTTTTTAATTGCTGACCCCTTATTTTGTGAGGCATCTAAAATTTCTGAAAATAACTTATCTGCCATTGTTTTATTTTTTCTTTTCCTTGTTGCTTCCATAAGCCATCTAAGAGCCAAAGTTTGGGCTCTTTTAGACTTAACTTCAACTGGTACTTGGTAAGTTGCTCCACCTACTCTTCTTGATCTACATTCTAAATTGGGTTTTACATTGTTAATAGCGCTATTAAAAATTTTTAACGGATCTTCTTTGCTTGTAGATTTAATCTTTTCTAAAGCATCATACAAAATTTTTTCAGCTGTAGAACGTTTACCGTCATACATTATTGAATTAATAAATTTAGAAACTATTTCTGAGTGAAATTTTGGGTCAGGATAAATCTTTCTTATTGGTGCTTTTCTTTTCCTTGACATAAAATTTATTTAGGTTTTTTTGTTCCGTATAAAGATCTTCGTTTCTTACGATTAGCTACGCCTTGTGTATCTAGGTTTCCTCGTAAAATATGATATCTTACACCTGGTAAATCTTTAACCCTACCGCCTCTTAAAAGGACAACAGAGTGCTCTTGCAAATTATGACCTTCTCCAGGAATGTATGCTGTGACTTCGAAACCATTGGAAAGTCGAACTCTAGCAACTTTTCTTAAAGCAGAGTTAGGTTTTTTTGGTGTTGTTGTATAAACTTTGACACAAACACCTCGCTTGAGTGGTTGTTTTTCTAAAGCTGGAACTTTATTTCTAGCAATAGGTTTTATTCTACTTTTTTTAATCAATTGATTAATAGTCGGCATAGTAATATTTTGAAGGTCAAGTAAGGTGGTCTTATAAGTCTGTTAGTGTTTAAGGTTATTAAATACCTTACTTCTAACATTCAAAATGTGCCGTAAACTAGCATCGAAATGGTAAAAGTCAACGTTTAATAAGAAAAATAGGTTGTTTTTATGCTGGCTGTTCTTGAGATTCTGAGACGTTTTCTAGCTCTTGTTTTTTTAACTCCTCCAGTCTTGCTTTATCTTGTTCTCTAGCCTGTTTGTCCCAACCAATTTTAGTTAACCCAGTACCTGCAGGTACTAATCTTCCAACTATAACATTTTCCTTCAGACCTTCTAAAGTATCAGTTTTACCTTTAATCGATGCATCGGTAAGAACTCTAGTAGTTTCTTGGAATGAGGCAGCGGAAATAAATGAATTTGTCTGTAAAGAAGCCTTTGTAATTCCTAATAATACTCTTTCAAAAGTTGCAGGTTTCTTTTTGTCTTTTCTTAAATTATCATTAAGTATATTAATATCAAGTAGATCTATTACTTCTCCAACCAACAGCTCTGAGTCGCCGGGGTCCTTTACTTCTACACGTTTTAACATTTGTCTTACTATAGTTTCTATATGTTTATCATTAATTACAACACCTTGAAGTCTATAAACTTCCTGTACTTCGCTCACAAAGTATTCGGTTAATTTTTCAACTCCTAGAATTCTTAATATATCATGAGGAGCAGGGCTTCCATCTAATAAATACTCGCCTTTTTTAATTTTTTCACCTTGGTTAAAATTAATGTGTTTACCTTTTGGAATTAGATAATTCGAAGTTTCTCCACTAGATGCTACAATTGAAATTTTTTGTTTTCCTCTTACCTCTTTTCCAAATTGAATTACCCCATCATTTTCTGCAATTATAGCACTATCCTTTGGTCTTCTCGCTTCAAAAAGTTCAGCTACCCTCGGCAAACCTCCGGTAATATCTTTTGTTTTTGAAGTTTCTTTAGGTAATCTAGCTAAAACGTCTCCAGCAGAAATTTTCTGACCGTCTTTTACTGATAAAATTGTATCTGGAACTAAATAATATCTTGCTTCGTTTCCATCAGCTTTTTTAATTATCTCTCCCTTGTCATCTCTTAATGTTATTCTTGGTTTAAGTTCAGAATTTTTTGACAATGATTTCCAATCTGTAACAGATTTTGAAGATAAACCAGTTGCATCATCTAACGTTTCAGTTAAGGAAGTTCCTTCCGTAAGATCCATATAGTTTACAATGCCGCCAGTTTCAGCAATAACCGGTAATGTGTAAGGGTCCCACTCTGCAACTTTTTTTCCTTTTTCAACAGTATCTCCATCTTTAAAGAACAGTTTTGATCCATAATTAACCTTATAAATTGCGAGCTGTCTTTGTTGGTCATCCTCTATGCTTAGTTGAGTATTTCTTCCCATAACAATAATATTTTTCTTAGAGTCCTCAATTAAATTTTTATTAATAATATTCAATTTACCTTTAGTTTGAGAAATAATTTGTGACTCTTCTTTAATTTGCGCAGTACCTCCAACGTGAAAGGTTCTCATAGTTAATTGAGTTCCTGGTTCACCGATTGATTGAGCAGCTATCATACCAACAGCCTCTCCGACGCTTACTAATTTTCCTCTTGCTAAATCTCTTCCATAACTCATAGCACAAACACCTCTTGTAGAACCACAAGTGATGACTGAGTAAACATTAACTGATTTTACGCCTGCTGCATCAATTTTTTCACAATCATTTTCATCTATTAATTTTTCTTTTTTTATAATTACTTCTCCAGTAACAGGATTTTTAATATTTTCAGCTATTACTCTGCCTAAAACTCTTTCGGATAAACTTACTAAGATGTTTCCTCCTTCAATAATTTCTGAAATTGTTACAGAGGATTTTGTCTTGCAATCACATTCTTTTTTAGTAATTTGCACATCTTGAGCAACATCACATAATCTTCTAGTTAAGTAACCAGAGTTTGCCGTTTTTAGTGCTGTATCCGCTAGACCTTTTCTAGCCCCGTGAGTTGAGTTAAAATATTCTAAAACAGACAATCCCTCTTTAAAATTTGAAATAATTGGTGTTTCTATTATTTCACCAGAAGGTTTTGCTATTAAACCTCTCATTCCAGCTAATTGCTTCATTTGAGCTTGAGATCCTCTAGCACCTGAGTCTGCCATCATATAAACTGAGTTTGTTTCTATTCTATCATCTTCATATATCTTTTCTGCGGACGAAATTTCCTTCATCATTTCATTAGCTACCGTATCAGTACATTTAGACCAAATATCAACAACTTTATTATATTTTTCACCTCTAGTAATTAACCCATCTGAATATTGTTTTTCATAATCCTCTATTTGTTTTTTTGTATTATTGATTAAGTTTTCTTTAGTTTTCGGTATTAATAAATCATCTTTTCCAAAAGAAATACCTGCTTTAAAAGCATGTTTGAAACCAAGAGTTTTTATTTTATCACAAAAAATAACTGTCTCTTTTTGTCCACAATATCTAAAAATTGTATCAATAACTTCAGAAACATTTTTTTTAGTCAAAAGTCTATCAATTAGACCAAATTTAATATCTTTATTTTTAGGCAATACATTTGCGAGTAAAAATCTTCCCGCAGTACTATTGAATTTCTCATGCTTTATTGAGCCGTCATTATTAATTGTTTGAAAAGTAGAAATAATTCTAGAATGTAAGCTAATTGATTTATTTTCTAATGCTTGCTCAATTTCGTCTACATTTAAAAAAATACCTTTAGGTTTTTTATCTTTTTTTTCAGCTTGAGATAAATAGTATATTCCCAATACTATATCTTGGCTTGGTACTATTATTGGTTTTCCATTTGAAGGACTTAAAATATTATTCGTAGACATCATTAAGACTCTTGCTTCAAGTTGTGCTTCTAAACTTAGTGGAATATGAACAGCCATTTGATCACCATCAAAATCTGCGTTAAATGCCGCACAAACCAAAGGATGTAATTCTATAGCGTTACCCTCAATTAATTTCGCTTCAAATGCTTGAACTCCAAGTCTATGCAGGGTTGGAGCACGATTAAGTAGAATAGGGTGTTCTCTGATAATATGTTCTAGGCAATCCCAGACTTCACTTTTCTCTTTTTCTACAAGTCTTTTTGCTTGTTTAATTGTTGTTGCTAACCCCAACTTATCTAATCTCGCATATAAAAAAGGTTTAAAGAGCTCTAAAGCCATTTTTTTTGGTAAACCGCATTGATGTAACTTTAGCTCTGGGCCGACTACTATGACTGATCGACCAGAATAGTCTACTCTTTTACCTAATAAATTTTGCCTAAACCTACCCTGTTTTCCCTTTAACATCTCTGCCAGAGATTTAAGGGGACGTTTACCAGTACCTGTTATAACTCTCCCTCTTCTTCCGTTATCAAATAAGGCATCAACAGATTCTTGTAGCATTCTTTTCTCATTTCTTACAATGATGTCAGGTGCTTTTAAATCTAAAAGTCTTTTTAATCTGTTGTTTCTATTTATTACTCTTCTATAAAGATCATTAAGATCAGAAGTAGCAAACCTCCCACCGTCTAACGGCACCAATGGTCTTAGCTCTGGCGGGATTACTGGAACTGAAGTTAAAATCATCCATTCAGGTTTATTTCCTGATGAAATAAATGATTCTATTAACTTTAGTCGTTTTATTGTTCTTTCTTCAGTAACTTTAGATTTTATTTCTGATAAAGAGTCTCTAAGTTTTTTTTGTTCTTTTTTTAAATCTAAATTGACTAGAATTTCTCTAACTGCTTCAGCGCCAATACCAGCATTAAAAGAGTCTTCACCAAATTCATCTTGAGCTTTCATTAAAGCCTCTTCAGATAATAATTGACCTTTTTTTAGAGTTGTTAATCCGGGTTCTATTACAATAAAACTCTCAAAATATAAAACTTTTTCAACTTCTTTTAATTTCATATCGATAGCTAAAGATATTCGGCTTGGTAATGATTTAAGAAACCATATATGGGCTACTGGGCAAGCAAGATCTATATGACCCATTCTTTCTCTTCTTACATTTGATTTTGTTACCTCCACACCACATTTTTCACAAATTATTCCTCTAAACTTCATACGTTTATATTTGCCGCATAAACATTCGTAGTCTTTGACTGGTCCAAATATTCTAGAACAAAATAATCCATCTTTTTCGGGTCTAAATGTTCTATAATTTATTGTTTCTGGTTTTTTTATCTCACCATAAGACCACGATTTAATCTTTTCCGGACTCGCTAATGTGATCTTTATGCTATCAAAGTTATTTTCTGTAGATAAATTTTGATTGTCAAAGTTTTTTGTTAAGTTTTTTTCCATATTAATTCAATTCTATATTTAAACCTAATGCTCTAATTTCTTTAACTAGCACGTTAAATGATTCTGGAACTCCCGATTCAAAGTTATTGTTTCCCTTTACTATTGTTTCGTAAACTTTTGTTCTTCCAGCAACATCGTCTGATTTTACAGTCAATATTTCTTGAAGTGTGTAGGATGCACCATAAGCTTCTAAAGCCCAAACTTCCATTTCTCCAAATCTTTGACCTCCTAATTGTGCTTTTCCACCTAAAGGTTGTTGTGTAACTAGACTGTATGGTCCTGTAGATCTAGCGTGAATTTTATCCTCAACTAAATGATTTAGTTTTAACATGTATATTATTCCCACTGTAACTGGTCTATCAAATTTTTCACCTGTCTGTCCATTCCATAGGTTTGTTTGTCCCGATGAAGGTAGTTTGGCCAAATCAAGCATTTTTGTTATATCTTTTGTGCTTGCACCATCAAAAACTGGTGTAGATATAGGAACACCATTCGAAATATTTTGAAGCAATTCAGCAATTTCTTTTTTTGATAAATTTGAAATTACTTGATCAAAATAATCTTTTCCGTAAATATCTCTTAATTTATCTTTAATTTGAGTTATTTTTTTATCAAAATCTTTCAAATAATTTTTAATTTGTTCACCTAGTTCAGAACAAGACCAACCCAAATGAGTTTCTAAAATTTGTCCAACATTCATCCTGCTAGGAACTCCGAGTGGATTTAAAACTATATCTACTGGTTTACCATTTTGCATATACGGCATATCTTCAACAGGTACAATTTTGCTTACTACGCCCTTGTTTCCATGCCTTCCAGCCATTTTATCACCTGGCATTAATCGTCTTTTAACTGCAACAAAAACCTTAACAACTTTCATTACTGTTGGTAATAAGTCATCGCCTTGTTGAATTTTGGTAACCTTATCTTCAAACCTTAATTGGATGTCTTGTGCTGCATTATCAAATTGGTTTTTAAGCTTTTCTAAATCTGTATTTAGTTCTTGTTTTTCTAAAGATATTTTCCACAAATCTTTTAAATTTAATTTTTCAAAATCATTTATATTTAAAGTTGTTCCTGGTTTTAGCTCTTTATACTGTTTATTAATTCTTTGATTATTTAATAAGTCTATAGCTCTTAATTTAATATTTCTGTTAAGAATTTCCTCCTCAACTTTTTTATCTTCCTGAACTGACTCAATTTCAGCTCTTTCTATTGCTATAGATCTTTCATCTTTTTCTATTCCATGTCTATTAAAAACTCTTACGTCAATAACTACACCAGTACTACCAGATGGGAGTTTTAATGAAGAGTCTCTAACATCAGTAGCTTTTTCTCCAAATATTGATCTTAGCAGTTTTTCTTCTGGGCTAGAAGATGTCTCGCTTTTTGGAGTTACTTTACCTACTAAGATATCTCCAGGTTTAACTTCTGCCCCGACATAAACAATTCCTGACTCGTCTAAGTTTCTTAAACTTTCTTCACTTACGTTAGGTATATCTCTTGTAATTTCCTCAGAGCCTAGTTTTGTATCTCTAGCCATAGACTCGTATTCCTCTATATGTATTGAGGTAAACACATCGTCCGTAACACATCTTTCTGAAATAAGTATTGAGTCTTCAAAATTGTAGCCTTGCCATGGCATAAAAGCTACAGTAACATTTTTACCTAAAGCCAACTCACCAAGTTTAGTAGCTGGTCCATCAGCAATAATATCACCTTTTTTAATTTGGTCTCCAACTTTTACAAGTGGTTTTTGGTTAATACAAGTATTTTGATTTGACCTTTGAAATTTTGACAGATTGTAAATATCTACAGCTGATTGGGATAAATCTGTTACATCTGTAACTTTTACTACAATTCGCTTACCGTCTATTTTATCAACAATACCATTTCTTTTTGCTACAATCGTAACACCTGAGTCTAACGCTACATCTGACTCTATGCCTGTGCCAACTAAAGGTGACTCTGGTTTAAGTAATGGCACAGCTTGTCTCATCATATTAGATCCCATTAAAGCCCTATTCGCATCATCGTTTTCTAAAAAAGGTATTAGAGCAGCTGCAACAGAGACTAATTGTTTTGGAGAAACATCTATAAAATCTATATTTTCTCTATTTGCTAATTCAAAATTAAGATTTTTTCTACAAGCGACCAATTCCTCTTCAAAAGTTCCATCTTTTTTAATTGAAGAATTTGCCTGCGCAATTGTATATTTTTCTTCTTCGATCGCTGACAAATATTTAATTTCTGAAGTAACTTTTCCATCAAGTACTTTTTTATAAGGGCTTTCAATGTATCCAAATTTATTTACCCTACAATAGGTCGCCAAGCTATTAATTAAACCAATATTTGGACCTTCTGGTGTTTCTATAGGACAAATTCTACCATAATGGGTAGGATGAACATCTCTTACTTCAAATCCTGCTCTTTCTCTTGTTAAACCACCAGGACCTAATGCCGAAACTCTTCTTTTATGAGTTATTTCTGACAATGGATTAGTTTGGTCCATAAATTGTGATAGTTGAGAAGTTGCAAAAAAATCTTTTAAAGACGTGGTAATCGGCTTAGCGTTAATTAAATCTTGTGGCATGGCAGACTCGATCTCTAGAAAAGTTGACATTTTTTCTTTTACAGTTCTCTCCATTCTCAAAAGACCGATTCTAAATTGATTTTCTACGAGCTCACCAACCGATCTTACTCTTCTATTACCTAAATGATCAATATCATCTACTTCACCTTTTCCATCTCGAAGGTCTAACATGAATTGAATAATTGCTACTATGTCATCGGTACTTAATATTGTTTTTTTGTTGTTGATTTTTAAGTTTAATTTTGAGTTTAATTTAACTCTTCCAACTTCTGATAAATCATATCTCTCTTTCTTAAAATATAAGTTGTTAAATATTTCTTCTGCAACTTCTATAGATGGTGCCTCGCCTGGTCTTAAAACTTTATAGATATCATTCAAAGCTTCTGTTTTATTGGAATTTTTATCTATTTTAAGTGTTTCTAGTAAGTAAGGACCTTTGTTAATTGGATCAATGTTTACTATATCAAGACTTTTTACACCCAAAGATTTGATTTTTTCAAGTTGTTCTTCGGTTATATCAAAACCGGCGCCGGTAACAATATCTCCCTTCTCGTCTTTAATTTCATTAGAAATATATTTTCCAATAATCTGGTCATTGGTTACTAAAATAGATTTCAAACCTTTTTCAGAAAATTTTTTTGCAATCGCGTAATTAAGTTTCTCGCCTTTTGATAAAAGCTTTTTGTCATTTTTAGAGTCAATTAAATCATGAGAAATTTTAATTGGTCTTCTGTAATTTTCTGGATAGAAGTCTGTGCTCCAAGTTTTGTTATCTGCGTTATATAAATATTTATTAATTGAGTAAAAAGTTTGTATAATTTTTTCTTTTGAAAAACCTAAAGCAAATAAAATTGTAGTTATTGGTAATTTTTTTTTTCTATCTATTCTGAAATATAGTGTATCTTTAGGATCAAACTCAAAATCCAACCAAGAACCTCTACCTGGTATAATTCTACAATTAAATAAAAGTTTACCGCTAGCATGTGTTTTTCCTTTATCATGATCAAAAAAAACACCGGGACTTCTGTGCATTTGATTTACTACAACACGTTCCACACCATTTGTTATAAATGTTGCACTCGGAGTCATTAATGGTAAATCACCGATAAAAACTTCTTGTTCTTTGGCAGATAAAATTTGTTTTGTATTATTCTCGCTGTCGATGTCATAAACTACTAATCTCAAATTTGCTTTCAAAGCAGCAGAGTAAGACAAACTTCTTTGTTTACATTCAATGACATCAAATTTTGGTTTTTCTAATTTGTACGAAATATATTCCAATGTAGATTTTTCGGTACCGTCTTCAATTGGAAAAATACTTTTAAAAACTTTATCAATTCCTTTTGATAAATCACTCATCTGTTGCTCTAAAGTTTTAGATTCTAGGAATTCGTTATATGAGTTTTTTTGAACTTCGATTAAGTTAGGTATCGATAAACCCTCTACAAGTTTACCAAAGTTCTTCCTAATATTTTTCTTTTGAGTAAAAGATAACTGCATTAATAATAACAATAAACGTTACTGTACTTTTAACTTACAGTAAAATTTAGTCTTAAATTTTTATTTACTTTAATTCTACTTTAGCTCCAGCTGCTTCAAGTTTTTTCTTAAATTCTTCCGCTTCTTTTTTAGCTACACCGCCTTTAATTTCTTTTGGAGCGGCTTCAACTAAATCTTTAGCTTCTTTTAAACCTAAACCAGTTATTGCTCTAACTTCTTTAATAACGTTAATTTTTTTGTCACCTGCGGAGGCTAAAAAAACTGAAAATTCAGATTTTTCCTCTCCTGCTGGTGCTGCTGCTCCACCTGCTGGTGCTGCTGCTACGGGTGCTGCTGCTGTTACGCCCCATTTATCTTCCAACTTTTTTGATAACTCCGCTGCTTCAACAACAGTAAGTGTTGAAAGTTCATCTATAATTTTATTTAAATCTGCCATTTTGATTCCTATGAATTATTTTTTTAAACTCTTCGCGCGCGCTAAATTAGCAATTTTTGAGCCAGGTGCAAGTAAAATACTCACTAATTTTTGAGCAGGAGATGCTAAAATACCCACGATTTTGGATCTAGCTTCCTCTAAAGAAGGCAGTGTGGCAATAATAGCCACTTCATTTTGATCTAAAACTTTACCATCCATAAATCCAGCTATGATTTTTAGACTATTATTTAATTTAGCAAACTTTGTAAGAATTTTAGCTGTTGAAATAGGGTCAGAAGATATTGCAGCTGCTGTTGGACCAGTAAAATATTTTTCAAGATCTTTTTTAGAAGTCTCTTTAATAGCAATTTTTGTAATTCTATTTTTTGTTATCTTAAATAAAATACCTTTATCTCTTAGTTCTTTTCTTAATGCATCTAATTGAGTTACATTTAAACCTTGGTATTGAGCTATCATTACAGACTCATTAGCTGTAAAGCTTTTTTTCATTTCTTCTACGTAGTTTTTTTTAGCTTCTTTTGTCATCATAATTTTTATTTAGCTCCTGCTTTATAAGAAATACCCATAGTAGATGAGATAAATATATTTTTTATAAATTCACCTTTTATTGTATCAGGTTTTTCTTTTTTAATTGTTTCAATCAGAAAATTATAATTTTCTAAAAGTTTATCTGTAGAATAACTTTTTCTTCCAATGGTTGATGCTAGGTTTCCATCTTTATCATTTTTAATTTCAACTAAACCATTCTTAATATCATTAACAGCTTTAGTTATATCATTTGAGACCGTACCAAGTTTTGGATTAGGCATTAAACCTTTTGGACCAAGTATCTTTCCATGTTTACCGATTTTACTCATCATTGCTGGTGTACAAATAAGCTTTGTAAAATCTAATTTACCGGATGCAATTTTTTCAATTAAGTCATCAGACCCTACAACCTCAGCTCCACTTTTTTTGGCTTCATCAATTTTATCTGACTCACACAGAACTGCTACTTTGCTTTTTTTTCCCGAACCATTAGGAAGTTTTACAACTGTTCTCAAGCTTAAATCTCCACCTTTGGTTTGTTTTAAATTAATTCTCATTGATACATCGACAGATTCATCAAACTTTGTATTAGATCCCTTTTTAATCAAATTTAAAATTTCTTTTGTTTCAATTTTTTTTCCAGTTACAGAAGATTTTTGCAATTCTTTAAATCTTTTAGATCTTTTCTTCATTTTACTCCTTTACCTCTATTCCCATTGATCTTGCAGAACCACAAATTATTTTAGTAGCTTCCTTGATATCAAAGGCGTTTAAATCTTTCATTTTTTCTTTAGCTATTGCCTCAGCTTGTTTCATCGTAATTGAACCAGCTACAACTCTGCCAGGTTCTTTAGATCCACTCTTAAGTTTTGCGGCTTCTCTTATAAAGTGCGATGCTGGAGGTGATTTAATTATAAAATCAAACTTCTTATCTTTATAAACCGTTATTACAACAGGAACTGGTTTGCCCATAAATGCTTTAGTCTTTTCATTAAAGGCTTTACAGAACTCCATTATATTTATTCCTCTTTGTCCTAAAGCAGGACCAACAGGTGGAGCAGGATTTGCTTGACCACCTTTAATTTGTAATTTTACATATCCTACTATTTCTTTTGCCATCTAATTTTTCTCCACTTGATTAAATTCTAAATCTACAGGTGTTGCCCTACCAAATATAGAAACTGACACTTTAAGTCTAGATTTTTCTTCATCAATTTCTTCAATTAAACCGTTAAAAGATGCAAAAGGGCCGTCACAAACTTTTACTTTTTCACCTATTTCAAATGTTATACCACTTTTTTGGTTTACGGCGCTTTCTGAAACTTGTCCTAATATTCTTTTTATCTCACTATCAGAAATTGGTGTTGGTTTATCGGCTGACCCTAGGAATCCACTAACCTTTTGTAGATTTTTGATTAAGTGATAAATTTGTTTACTAAGTTCAATTTTTATTAAAACATAGCCTGGAAAATATTTTTTCTCCTTTTTTGTTCTTTTCCCTTTTTTTACCTCTGTAACTTGATGTGTAGGAACTAAAATTTCACTTAAATTTTCCTGTAATTTGTTTTTTTTAAGCTCTTCTTTGATTGAGTCTGCAACCTTTTTTTCAAACCCAGAATATGCTTGAACAATATACCA
>CABYYE010000019.1 GCA_902523095.1 uncultured Pelagibacteraceae bacterium
ATGATTTTGACATAGAAACAGCTAATGTTGATCAAGAAATATCTTCGGTTGCAGCTCCACAATTAGTAGTTCCAGTAGATAACGCAAGATATGCTTTGAATGCAGCTAACGCACGATGGGGAAGCTTATATGATGCTTTGTATGGCACTGATGTTATATCTGGTGAGATAAAAAAAGGTTACGATCCTGAAAGAGGAAAAAAAGTCATAGCTTATGCTAGAAATTTTTTAAACGAAATTTTTCAGTTATCTTCTTCTAAATGGGAAGAAATTTCTAAAATATACATAGAGGAAAATGTTCTAATTTTATCAACTGAAACAAAAAAAGATTATCTCCATAATAAAAACCAGTTTATAGGATACACGGGTAATAAAAATAATCCTAATTCTATTTTGCTTAAAAATAATAATCTTCATATAGATATAACAATTGACTCCAAACACTATATTGGAAAAAATGATAAAGCTTTTATATCAGATATAATCATGGAGTCTGCTTTATCTACTATTATTGATAATGAAGACTCTGTTGCTGCTGTTGATGCTGAAGATAAAGTCAAATGTTACAGAAATTGGTTGGGATTAATGAAGGGAGATTTGACGGCTAGTGTTGAAAAAAAAGGAAAAAAATTTATTAGAAAACTAGATAATGATAGAAAGTATCTCACAAAAGATGACAAAGAATTAATATTGCACGGAAGAGCACTTTTGCTTAATAGAAACGTTGGCCACTTAATGACTAATCCTGCAATCATTTTAGAAGATGGATCAGAAATACCTGAGGGCATTATGGATGCTTTTATATCAACTATGTGTGCTTTGCATGACTTTAAAAATAAAAATAACTCAAGGACTGGATCAGTTTATATTGTTAAACCTAAAATGCATGGACCGGATGAAGTTTCTTTTACTAATACTTTGTTTGAAAAAGTTGAGGAGGTTTTAGGTATTAAAAAATATTCAATTAAGGTTGGGATTATGGACGAAGAAAGAAGAACAACCGTAAATTTAAAGGAATGTATTAGGCAAGTTAAAAATAGAATTGTATTCATTAATACTGGATTTTTAGACAGAACTGGAGATGAAATGCACACATCATTTGAATCAGGTCCAATGATTTTCAAAGGTGATATGAAAAAATCATCTTGGCTTAATACATATGAAGATTGGAATGTTGATATTGGATTAAATTGTGGTTTTTCAGGTAAAGCTCAAATTGGGAAAGGTATGTGGGCTATGCCAGATCAAATGAAAAATATGATGGAGCAAAAAATTGTGCATCCAAAATCAGGAGCTAATTGTTCTTGGGTTCCGTCTCCAACAGCTGCAACATTACATTCAATTCATTATCACAAAATAAACGTTTTTGATGTCCAAAAAAAAATCAAATCTAGAGAGAGAGCGAAATTAAATAATATATTAGAAATTCCAAAAGCTGATAGGCCTAACTGGTCTATTGATGACATAAATCGTGAGCTCGAAAATAATGCGCAAGGAATATTAGGTTACGTTGTCAGATGGATTGATCAAGGAGTAGGTTGTTCAAAAGTGCTCGACATTAACAACGTTGGATTAATGGAAGATAGAGCAACTCTTCGAATTTCTTCACAGCACATAGCTAATTGGCTGCATCATGGTATTTGTAATAAACAACAGGTTTTAGATGTAATGAAGAAAATGGCAAAAATAGTTGATAAACAAAATATTAATGATCAGAACTATAAGAAAATGTCAGATGACTTTGAAAACTCAAAAGCTTTTTCTGCTGCATGTAATCTGATTTTTAAAGGAAGAGTTCAGCCCTCAGGTTATACTGAACCTTTGCTGCACAAGACAAGATTAGAGAAAAAAAATTTAATTTAATTTTCTGTTACCGGCACTCTATTTTTAAATGCAGAAAATAATGTACCATCATCAAGCTGCTCAATTTCACCGCCCACAGGTAATCCTTGAGCCAGTTTAGTGATTTTAATTTTACCATTCTTGATCGTATCTTCGATATAATGCGCAGTTGTTTGTCCTTCAACGGTAGCACTAGTAGCAATAATTACCTCTTTTAAATTATTTTTTTTGACCCTTTTTATTAGCGAGTCTATTAACAAATTTTTTTGTTCATAATTTTCATTTGAATTTAACGTACCACCTAAAATATGATAATGACCTTTGTAAATATTAGCTGAATCAATTACCCACATATCAGCAAGATTTTCTACTACACAGATCTTATCATAGGCAGTATCTGTTGAGCATATACAAATTTTATCAATTATTTTTAAATTTCCACAATCAACGCAACGAACTACTTTTTTGTAAACTTCTGCTAAAGATTTGGCTAAAGGCTTTACCATATTATCCTTGTTATTTATAAGTTTTAAAATAATTCTTTTAGCTGATTTAGGTCCTAAACCTGGAAGTCTAGAAAATTGCTTTATCAATTCATTTATCTCTAAAATATTATTGTCCATTAAAAGGGTAATTTAAAATCAACAGGTAAGTTCAATCCACCTGTTATCTTTGAAAGTTCTTCGGTGGATTTTTTTTTTAAATTTTCTTTAGCATTATTATAAGCTGCTTTTATTAAATCATTTATAATTTCTTGGTCCTCTTTTTTTGCATCATCACTAATCTTAATCGATTTAATCTCATAATCACCAGATAAAATTACTTTAACCAATTCTCCTCCTGCAACACCCTCTACCTCTAATTTCTTAATTTGTTCTTGAGCCTCTCTCATTTTTTCTTGCATAACTTTAGCTTTTGAGAGCATATCTGAAAAATTATTCATAATTATCCTCTTTAATTTCAATTAATTTAGCATCAGGGAAAGCTTCACTAATTTTCTGAGCAATTTTAGAGTCTTTAAATTTATCAAGTGTTTGAGATTTTTTTTCTATATTTTTTTCATAAATACTCTTAGCGCTATCATTTTTACTTAAAGTTATTATCCATCTTTCTCCTGTCCATAAAAGAAGTTTTTCTGTTAGATTCTTTATAAAATTTTTATTTAATTTTTCGTTGAAACTAATATCAATTTTTCCTCTATTAAAATTAACAAGTTTTACATTTCTTTCTAAATCAAATTTTAATTCAATTTCCTTTTCTTTATTTGCACGATTTATTAAGTCTTGGAGGGAAGTTATTTCAATTTTATCTTTTTCACTAATTTGAGAAGTAATGCTTTTAGCTGGAGAGGTCTTAACTTGGTTAGTGCTTTTTAATTGATTTTTTGTTTGATTACTTGCCTCTACCTCCAAATTTTCTTCTCTAAGCTTCTCTCCAATTAAATTTTTTTCGTCATTTTTATCATTATTTGAAATGTTATTAATATTTTTATCTATACCAATATTCTTTAGATGTATTAATTGCATTATATACATTTCTAAAATTACATTTTCATTATCAACGATTCTCAAGTCGTCCATTGTTTTGAGTGTGAGTTGCCAAAATAAACCTATATCCTGCATTTCTAAATTTTTAGAACAGGTTTCTATCATTTGAACGTCTGACTCTGAAATAGACATGTCTTTCTCTATAGGGCCTAAATTTATTCTTCTACTTAGAAGATACAGGACTTCCAAAATATCGTTTAAAAAAATTTTTGCATCAATTCCCCCATTTATTAGCTCTCTTAATATATTAAGTGACTCTTTTTCATTTCCAGTTAGAATTTTTTTTACCAGATTAATCATTTTATCTCGACTAACTAAACCCAGCATGTTTCTAACATCGGTCTCCTCGATCGTTTTATTTTCCTCCATTGTTTGAGATAATAAAACTCGATCTAATAGAGAAATCGCATCTCTTACTGAGCCCTCTGACATTTTTGCAATTAATTTGATTGAATCTTGATTAATTTTTCCCTTTTCTTTTATTGCGATATTCTCCAAATGACTGCATAATTTATTTATATTCACTCTCTTAAGATCAAATCTTTGGCATCTAGATAAAATTGTTACAGGAATTTTTCTTACCTCGGTAGTTGCTAAAATAAATTTGAGACTCGCTGGAGGCTCCTCTAAAGTTTTTAGCAGACCGTTAAATGCTTGTTTAGAAAGCATATGAACTTCATCTATTATAAAAATTTTATATTTAGCGCTAGTTGGACTGTATTTCGAATTTTCTATTAACTCTCTTACATCGTCTATCCCTGTTTTTGATGCAGCATCCATTTCCAAAACATCCATATGATTAGAGTCGACAATCTCTTTACAATGGCACTGTTCTCCTGCATTACACTTTTCGCCTTCAGAAAAATTTTTCGTGCAATTTAATGCTTTCGCGATCAGCCTAGCTGTAGTTGTTTTTCCTACACCCCTTATACCAGTTAAAAGATATGCATTAGGTGTTTTATTTAGTTTAATGGCGTTAATTATAGTTTGTGAAATTATTTCTTGACCTATTAAGTCTTTAAACTCTTGGGGTCTATACTTTAGTGCTAAAATTTTATTTTTTGTCATTTTAATAGAGGCAGGCAACAACCTGAATAATTTTCACTACGGCTGCTTCTTTTCAGACCTGACCGGGTTTATGAAACATCCACCTGATGCCAACCTCATAATGAGTATACCAAGATAAATTTAAATACTACAAGACAAGATTCGCTTTTTGTGGACTATTTTTGCCTAAATTTAGAAGCTTCATATACTCCTAGAATATCAAGAGTTACAGTATGAAATCCAAGTTCCTCCATAGCCTTTTTAACTCCTGGTTGATCAAGATGACCCTCTAAATCTAAATAGAAATTTGCTTGGTCAAAAGTATTTTTTACTGAAAAACTCTCTAACTTAGTTAAATTTACTTGATTTGTAGCAAAGCCACCCAAACATTTATAAAGTGCAGATGGTTCACTTTTTAATCTAAAAATGCAACTTGTTATAAATTTTTTATCATTATTAAACTCTGGTTGTTCAGGGTTTTTTCCCATTATTAAAAACCTTGTAACATTTCCTCTCTCATCCTCAATATTTTTTTCTAAAATTTTTAATTTGTATATTTCAGCCGAGAGGCTTGAAGCTATTGCTGCAATTGATTTATCGTTACCTTGTGCTAAATCTTTTGCAGATCCAGCTGTGTCAGCAGAAACTATTGATTGAAATTTATTTTTATTAATAATTTTTTGACATTGTCCGATAGCCTGAGCATGGCTTCTTACATATTTAATGTCTTTTATGTTCGCCTCTGACTTGCATAGTAAATTATGTTCAACATTTAAAAAATATTCCCCGTGAATTTGAAGTTTATATTTAGGTAACAAATAATGAATATCTGCAACTCTTCCTGCTAAAGAATTTTCTATAGGAATGATAATTTTACAATTTTCATCTTCGTAAGCTTGTTTAAATGTTTCTTCAAAAGTTGTGCAAGTTTTTATTTCTGCCTCTTTAAACAAATCATTTGCAGCTATATGAGAGTATGCCCCGAGTTCACCTTGAATAGCAATTTTATTTTTTTTCATTATTTTCCATTATTTTTCTAACTTCAATTAGATCTTCCTCGGTGTCAACGCTTAGTGGAGATGACCCAGTAAAACCTACATGTATCGTCATATTATTTTCCAAGGCTCTCATTTGTTCTAAATTTCTCTCTAATTCTAACTTACTTCTTTTGAGATTTACATACTTTATTAGTGCCTCACTAGTAAAACCATAAATACCAATATGATGGTACGCAAAATCCTTATGACCGGTAGTAACACCTCTATGAAAATCTGAAACTGGAGAAAACGTAGATTCTTTTATTGCTTCATTGATCTTATTCTGAGTTATATGTCGAGTAAAAACTTTAACTACATTTATATCTTCAATGTGATTGGGGTGAAGAAGAGAAGCTAAAGTAGCAATATCACACTCATTTTTTTTCATATAATTTACTAAATTAGCAATCGCTCTTGGTTGTATGTTAGGCATATCTCCTTGTAAATTAATAATTAGATTGGGCTCATTTTTAAGAACATTTTCAAAAACTTCAAAAATTCGATCTGTTCCTGTCTCATGCCTGTCAGATGTTTTAATAGCACTTCCTCCAAATTTTTTTACTACTTTTATAATTTCTTCGTCAGGGGTTGCGACGAATACTTCTCCTGATTTAGATTTAATTGCAGCTTCATATACATGCAAAATCATCTCTTTGTTGTTAATAAGCTTCAAAGGTTTGTTTTCCAGCCGTTTTGCTTTAAGTCTAGATGGTATAATTATTGCAGTTTTATTCATAGTTATGCGTCTCAAAGACGCAAATAGTGTAAAGTAATTATAAGTTTTTTATACCTAGTCGTGTTATATGTCATTTAAGTATTTGTCAAAATTATGGACAGTTTTGAAATAAATAAGATTATAGCTGCAGTACTTCTTACTGCTCTTTTAATAATAGGAATTGGTAAATTTACTGATATCCTTTTTCACGTTGATAAGCCTAAACAGTCTGCTTACAAAGTAGAAGGCTTAGAAAAAGCTGTATCTTCAGCTGAACAAGAAAAAACAAAAATTGAGGAGAAAGTTGATATTTCTAAACTACTTGCGATGGGAGATCTTGCTCATGGTGAAAAAGTTTTCAAAAAATGTAGTGCGTGCCATATGATAGCCAGCGATGGTAAAAATATGATCGGTCCTAATTTGTGGAGTGTTATAGGAAGACAAGCTGGTTCTATCGGAGATTATAAGTACTCTAAAGCGATGGTGGCCTATGGTAAAAATTGGTCATTCGAAGAAATGAATGCATATTTAATTAAACCTCAAGCTTATATAAAAGGAACAAAAATGGCTTTCGCAGGATTAAGAAAAGAAAAAGATAGAGCTTCTGTAATAATTTATATGAACAGCAAGAGCAGCAGTCCAAAATCTTTGCCTTAGGATAAGCACCAATTAATTATACTTTTTTGTGCATGTACTCTATTTAATGCTTGCATCCATACAACTGACTGTTTGCCATCGATTATATCATCGGTTACTTCCTCACCTCTACCAACGGGCAAACAATGCATAAAAATTGCATCTGCTTTAGCCAATTCCATTATCTTTTTATTAACTTGATAATTTTTCAATAATTTTTTTTTCTTAGACTTATTTACTTTATCATTCATAGAAACCCATTTATCAGTCATGATACAGTCTGAATCTTTTACAGCCTCATATGGTTTTTTTGTTATAGTAAGATTAACCTTGTTTCTTTTGGCCCAATCTAAAATTTTTTTTTGGGGCGCATATTCTTTTGGACAACCAATTTTGAGCTGGAAATCAAATTTTCCCGCTGCTTCAATAAGAGAATTAGACATATTATTGTTGCCGTCGCCTAACCAAGAAACTGTTTTATTTTGAATTGAGCCTTTATATTCCTCAAAGGTCAATATGTCTGATAAAATTTGACATGGATGACTAAGATCGGATAGTCCGTTGATAATAGGTATACTTAAATATTTACCGAACTCCTCTAAATTTTTATGTGATGATGTCCTTAACATTACAATATCAACATACTCTGATAGAACTTTAGCTGTGTCTTTAAGACTTTCATCTCCTTTTCCATAATGAATACCATCTGGGTTCAAAATTATAGAAGATCCGCCTAATTGTTTAACAGCGATGTCAAAAGACATTCTTGTCCTCGTTGAAGGTTTTTCAAAAATCATAGCCATTGACTTACCTTGAAATGGCAAATCTTTGTCTGGAGCAGATTTATTAAAATTTTTTCTATTTGATTTTCTTAACTTAGCATCCTCTAAGATTGATCTCAGATCGCTAATAGATAAATCAGAAATATTGATAAAATTTTTCATTTGTAACTTTCGCAAACTTTAATAATTATTTTTAATGCCATATTAAGTTCTGCTCTTGTAACGTTTAAAGGCGGCAAAAGTCTGACAGTATTTTCGGCTGCTTTCACAGTTAAAAATTTATGTTCAATAAGCTGATTAATAAATTTAACTTGGTTAATATTTAACACCAAACCGATTAGCAAACCTTTTCCTCTTACCTCTTTGATAATATTTGGAAACTTGTTTCTAATTTTAATTAATTCTTTTTTAAAATAATTACCTTTTTTTGTAACTTCATTAAGGAATCCTTTTTTAAACATTATATCTAATACTCCATTCCCGACACTCATAGCTAAGGGATTTCCTCCAAAAGTTGACCCATGAGTTCCTGGTTTCATTGAGCTAGCTACTTTTTTATTGACTAATACTGCTCCGATGGGAAAACCACCGCCTATACCTTTTGCTATTGGTGCTATATCAGGTTTAATTTTAGCGTGTTCAAATGCTAAGAATTTTCCACTTCTTCCTATTCCACATTGAACCTCATCTAAAATAAGTAAAATATTTTTTTTATTACAAAGTTTTCTTAAACCTCTTAAACAATAATCAGGGATAACTTTTATACCACCCTCACCCATAATTGTTTCTACCATAATAGCAGCTGTTTTACTTGTGACAGATTTTTCTAGTTGTTTATGGTCACCAAAATTAAAGTGATCAAATCCTTCGACTTTAGGATAAAAACCCTCTGTCGATTTTTTACTACCGCTTGCAAAAATAGTTGCTAAAGTTCTTCCATGAAAACTATTTTTTATACACAAAATTCTATTTTTTTTTGTAAGACCTTTAGAATAAAAATATCTTCTCGCAAATTTTATTGCTGCTTCGGTAGCTTCTGCTCCAGAGTTTTGAAAACAAACATAATCTGCGAAAGTTTTTTGTCTTAATCTTTTTGCTAATTGTTCTTGCTCAGGAATCGTAAAAACATTGGATACATGCCACAATTTTTTTGATTGATTGTAAATAGCCTTATTAAGGTAACTATTTGAGTGTCCAAGACAATTTACAGCTATGCCTTGTACAAAATCTAAATATTTTTTTCCATTTGTTGAATATAAAAAGCTGCCTTTTCCCTTTTTAAAAGAAATTTTTTTTCTGTTGTATGTATTTAATATTGCGCTCATTATATTTTAAGATTTAATCTTATAGCCTCTTTTAAATAAAATATAAGCAGCTAGCCAGCTTAAAATGCTTAAAACTAATAAATAGATTATTCCAATTTTAATCGATCCATCAGATTTTCCTATAAAACAATATCTAAACCCATCTATCATGTAAAAAAAAGGATTTACTTTACTTATACTTTGTAAAAAGTTCGGCAATCTCTCTATAGAATAAAATGTACCCGATAAAAAAGACAAAGGTACAATTATAAAATTTGTAACAGTCGCTTGATGATCAAATTTTTCAGCCCATAATCCAGATATTATTCCAATATTGCCTAATATAAATGAAGTAAAAAAAGTAAATAAAAATAATAATAAAAAATTTTTAATTTGTATATCGACAATTAGATAAAAGGTAATGATAGATATAGCTGCAATCGTAAAACTTCTTGTGGCTGCTGCTAGAGAGATGGATAGTGTGATTTCTGTGGAAGAAAGAGGAGCGTAAAGAAGATCAACAATGTTTCCTTGTATTTTTCCGATCATAAATGATGAGGATGAGTGAGAAAAAGATTGTTGTATCACTTGCATAGCAATTAAACCGGGTGCTAAAAAAGTAACGAAAGGAACACCCAACACATTTCCTCTTTCAGAGCCTATGGCTAAAGTTAATACTAACAAGAATAATAGCGAAGAGGTTAGAGGCGAAAAAATAGTTTGTATCCAAACGTTTAAAAATCTTAATACTTCTTTCTGGTAGAGTGTCCAAGCACCAACCCAATTTATTAAGCCAAATCTTCTTTGACCTATTTTATATTTTTTAATCATTTCAACCATTGATAGTCTTATAAACCCAAATTAAAAAAAACTGTGTAAAACTAAATCTATTAACAGCCTAAAATCGTTTTAATGTTTTAAACTACTACATAATGTCCTAACAATATTTAAAATACTAAATATTGAAAAACTATACAATGGGTTGGACTAGCGAAAAAGTTGAAAAATTAAAGGAACTTTGGACAAAAGGTTTTACAGCAAGTCAAATAGCCGAAAAACTTGGAGATACAACGCGTAATGCGGTAATCGGAAAAGCTCATAGATTAAATTTGGAAGCTAGAGCCCCTTCTAAGCAACCCAATATACCTAGATCCAAAGATAACAAACAAATAATTAAAAAAACAGCTTCTCCAATGTCTAGAAAAGCTAAATTTCAATCAATTTTGCTTGATAAAAGTTTTGAACCTGAAAATCCCAAATCTTTAGAGGAGTTAACCGAAGATACTTGTAAATGGCCAATAGGTCATCCTAATGAGGAAAAATTTTATTTTTGCGGTAGAAAACCAGAGGGTGATTTTCCATATTGCAAATTACACGTTCTATATGCTTTTCAACCTAAAAATCAAAAAGAAGATGATTTGGGTGATGAGATACCAGAATTTATTGAGAAGAAAGTAAAATCAGCAAGTTAGTATTATTTACACTTTTTGCATAAACCAAAAAATTCTAAATTAAACCTTTTGAATTTCATTCCTTTTTTGTGATTAAAACTTGATAAATATCTTGATAGCTTAGCATCACTAATTTCATCAACCATTTCACAACTTTCACAAATTGAAAACGCAGTAGCTTTTGAAATTTCACAATCAGAATTTTTACATGCAACAAAAGCATTTTTACTTTCAATTTTATGAATTTTTCCTATTGCAACTAATTTATCTAATGCTCGATAAACTTGTGGTGGTGCATTAATGCCTTTCTTCTGAACATTAAAAAGTATCGTATATGCTTTTAAGGGCTCTGGAGATTTATCTATTAAATCAAAAATTATTTGCTGATTTTTGGAAAGAGTGTTTTCTTTATGCATTCTAGTCATTGTACTGATTCTTCATTAATTTTTCAATTTAATCGATTGTTTAATTTTTACTAATGAAAGTATGAATAAAAACAAGGATGCTGCAATGATTGATGGGCCTGAGGATGTATTAAACTGTAACGAAGTAAATAAACCCAAAATTACAGACAATAAACCTCCAAGTATTGAATAAATTACCATACTCTGAGGGCTTGAAGAAATATTTCGTGCCATTGCAGCTGGTATGATTAACATTCCTGTAATTAATAATAGTCCAACCATTTTAATTGAAATAGCAATTATCCCAGCCATTAAAATTGTAAATATAGCTTTAGCTCTATCAGGATTTAAACCTTCGGCTTCTGCTAATTCATAATTTACTGTTGATGCAAATAAAGGCTTCCAAATCAATTTAAGAACTATTAACATTAATGGCCCTCCTATCCATATAATTAATAAATCATCAGCTGTGACTGCTAATATATCTCCAAATAGTAATCCCATAATATCGAACCTAATGAATGTTAAAAAACCAATTACAACCAGTCCAACTGCTAAAGATGAGTGAGCCAAGAGTCCTAATAAAGCATCGCCTGGTAGATTAGTTCTTTTTTGAAGTTGTATCAGAATTAATGCGATACAAGATGAAATTATAAATACTGAAATAGCAATATTAAATTCCATAGTGTAAGCTAGTGTTACTCCAAGTAAAGCCGAGTGGGCAAGAGTATCACCAAAATATGATAATCGTCTCCATATAACAAAACATCCAAGAGGCCCAGTTACAAATGCAATACCAAGTCCAGCTAATAAAGCTCTTATAAAAAAATCATCTAACATTTAATTTTTTTTTATTTCACCTTCATTTGTATGAATATGATCATGACTGTGTTCGTATCTTGTTAATATTTGAGAAGCTTGTTCTCCAAATAAAGCTTTATATTCATTATTTTTTGCAACATCTAATGGAGAGCCTGAACAACAGACGTGACCATTTAAGCAAACAACATGGTCTGTAGCACTCATAACTGTATGTAAGTCGTGAGAAATTAACAGTATTCCACAATTTAATTCATCTGAAATTTTCTTAATAAGTTCGTATAAAGCGATTTCACCAGTAAAATCTACCCCTTGTACTGGCTCATCAAGTACCAACAGATCTGGTCTTTTAGAAATAGCTCTTGCAAGTAATACTCTTTGAAACTCACCACCTGATAAATCACCCAGATTTTTGTCTTTGAGATGTATAACACCTGTTAAAGATAAAGCTTCGTTAATAGCATCCTCTTTGAGATTTTCAGTTAGTACCATAAAATCATTCACTCTGAGTGGTAATGTCCAATCAATTGAAATTTTTTGAGGAACATATCCAACTTTATTCGTATATTTCTCAACTTCTCCGTCGATTTTTTTATAAATTCCTAAAGCAATTTTAGCGGTGGTGCTTTTTCCAGAACCATTAGGACCAATAAGAGTTACTATTTTACCCTTTTCAATTTGTAATGACACTCCTTTAACGAGCCATTTGCCGTTTATACGAAAACCGGCTTGTTTTAATTTAACTAAAATATTTTGATTTAAGCTCATTTTATCTCTTGACTCTAAAATGTTATATTATTACATAGTGTTATATTATAACAATTCTAACATACTATTATTATGAAGAACATTAAAAAATTACCATTTATATTATCAATATTATCTCTATTTATTATTTTTTCACCAGCAAAAGCTGATATCAAAGTAGTTGCATCAATAAAACCTATACACTCATTAGCAAGTTATTTGATGGATGGGGTAGATAAACCAGATTTAATAGTAGATGGATATGCTTCACCACACGGATTTGCGATGAAACCATCTCACGCTAAAATGTTACAAAATGCTGACTTAATCTTTTGGATTGGCGAAGACTTAGAAAGTTTTTTAGAAAAACCATTAAATTCAATAGCCAAAAAAGCTGAAAAAATAGAGTTAATGGAAATTAAAGGTTTAAATAAATTAGAATTTAGAGAAAGAAACATATTTGAAGGACATGATGATCATGGACATGACGAGCATAAAAAAGAAGATGAACATAAAGAACATGGTCACAAAGAAGATAAACACGATGAACATGGTCATGACGAGCATAAAGAAGACGAACATAAAGAACATGGTCACAAAGAAGATAAACACGATGACCATCATGAGCATGCTCACGGTGAACATGATCCACACATTTGGCTAGATCCAATGAACGCAAAAGTAATTTTAAAAGAAATGGCAGAACATTTAATAGAAAATGATCAAAAAAATGCGTCTTCATATAAAGCTAATTTAAAAAAAGCTCTCAAAGATTTAGACAAACTTACAAAAAAAGTAAAATCTGATTTAAATAAAGATTTTAAATCAATTGTTTTCCATGACGCCTATCAATATTTTGAAAAAAGATTTGATGTAAATGTTCTGGGAGCTTTTACAGTAAATACAGATATATTGCCTGGGGCTGAACAATTATCTGAAATCAGAGAAATAATTGAACATGACAAAGTAAGTTGTGTATTTTCTGAACCTCAATTTAATCCTGACATAATCAATGCAGTAGCGAAAGATATGAATATTAAAACTGGTGTTTTAGATCCATTGGGAGCCACTTTAACTCCAGGAAAAACTTTATATTTTGATCTAATTAGTAATATGTCTTCGTCGTTTAAAAGTTGTTAATTACTTTATCTTTCAATAACTAAAGTATCTTTTGATCCACCACCCTGCGAACTATTAACAATCGTACTTCCTTTTTTGAGAGCAACTCTTGTTAATCCCCCTGTAGTTACCCATGAAGTTTTACCAGCTAAGATGAAGGGCCTTAAATCTAGATGCCTTGGCTGAATTCCTTCCTCTGAAATTGTTGGTGTAGTTGAAAGTATCTCTAATGGTTGTGCAATATAATCCTCTGGTTTAGATTTAATTTTTTCTATCATTTTATTTCTCTCATCTTTTGAGGATTTTGGTCCAATCAATATTCCATTTCCACCTGATCCGTTAGTGGGTTTTACTACTAATTTTGAAATATTTTCAATTACATGGTCTTTATGAATTTTTTTTCTACATAAAAAAGTTTGAACTTGTTTTAGTTTTGGCTCTTCATCCAAATAAAATTTTATCATTTTATCTACATAAGAATAAATTGCCTTATCGTCTGCAATTCCTGTGCCAGGAGCATTAACTATACCAACATTTCCTTTTCTCCAGCACTTAAATAATCCTGGCACACCAAGAAGTGAATATTTATAAAAAACTTTCGGATCTAAAAAATTATCGTCAATTCTTCTATAAATACAATCAACTTTAAGAGGGCCTTTTACAGTTTTCAAATAAACAAAATCTTTTTCTACAAATAAATCCTTACCTTCAACTAAAGCTATCCCCATTTGCTCAGCAAGAAATTTATGCTCGAAATATGCAGAGTTGTAAATTCCTGGAGTAAGCACGCACATGTGAGGATTTTTAGTTCTTCTTGGAACACACTCGAGCATGCAGTGGTATAATTTATTTGGATATTGATGAATTGATGCAACTTTATATTTTGTAAACAATTCAGGGAAAACATCTCTCATTACCATTCGATTTTCTAGCATGTACGAAACCCCTGATGGAACTCTAAGATTGTCTTCAAGAACCTTGAATTCACCATCAATATTTCTAATTAGATCAACACCAGATATATTAGACCAAGCTTTGTATTTTGGTGAAAAACCATAACATTCTCTTAAGTAATAGGGTGACTTAAAAACAAGTTCTTCAGGTATAATATTATCTTTAAAAATTTTTCTATCGTTGTAAACATCATCTATAAAAAGATTCAAAGCTTTTACTCTCTGTAGCAACCCCTTTGAAACTTTAGCCCAATCTTTCTTGAGTAATATTCTTGGTATAATATCTAGAGGCCATTTTTTTTCATGAAGCTTTTTACCAGATTCATAAACTCTAAAATTAATACCTCGAGCACTAATCGTGCTTACACAGTTTTTTTCTATTTCATTTAATTTTTTAATACCGTGTCTCTCTAGTATATGAGATATTATTATTGCTTGTCTTCGTAGTTTATGGTCTGAATTAAGATACTCGTCGTAGGTCTTTTTTGATTCGTATTTTTTCCATAAATTATCCATTTTTTAAATTTTTAATAAATTGAGCAGATTATCAAATGCACAAATTAGATAGTAGGTATGATAATAAAGAATTGAATAATTGATGTTTTTTAAATAATAATTGACTATGACTTATTGTGTAGGCATAAAAACTAATGAAGGAATAGTCCTAGCATCAGACTCGAGAACAAATGCGGGTTTAGATAACGTTAATATTTACTCTAAAATGCTGACATACGATGTTGGAGATAGAACCGTCATTATTGTTACCTCAGGAAACTTAGGAACGTCTCAGGCAGTATTTAAATCCATCGAGAAAGACATCAATGATAAAAAAGCCTCTATCAGTCTTAATACGTGTAAAGATTTCGAACAAATTGCATCTTACATTGGTAAACTTAATACAAAACATTCTTCGCCGGATGGCATAAATACTGACAGTCTAGTTTTAGGATCTACATTTATTATAGGAGGTCAAATACGTGGGAAAGATTTAGAATTATATATGGTTTATCCTCAAGGAAATTACATTAGGCCTGCAGACAGCAAACCTTACTTAGTTATAGGCGAAGTAAAATATGGAAAACCTATTCTTGACAGAGTTATAACTCCAAATGTTTCAATTGGGGATGCATCTAGATGTGCCTTAATTTCAATGGACTCAACTCTTAAGAGTGACTTAACAGTCGGTCCTCCAATAGATATTGCTGTTTACAAAAAAGATCAGCCAAAGATATCTTATCTTAAATGCCTTAACACTAGTGATGAAGACTATTCTAGAGTTTGCAATCAGTGGTCAGAAAAAGTACTACAAGTATTTGATACTTTTCCTAAATTTGATTGGGAAAAATAATCTTCAGTCTTAAAATTTAAAAAGTTGTTAATTTTTTTAAGTCAATGTATCTTTAACTTAAAATTGTAATAAATCTTTAACAAATAA
Source organism: uncultured Pelagibacteraceae bacterium (assembly GCA_902523095.1). Taxonomy (GTDB): domain Bacteria; phylum Pseudomonadota; class Alphaproteobacteria; order Pelagibacterales; family Pelagibacteraceae; genus Pelagilacustribacter. The sequence goes on from CABYYE010000019.1 coordinate 15,838, forward strand.
CTATTACAAAGGAGATTAAATGTTTATTAAAAAATATCTTAAATGGATAAGCACTTTTTTAGTTTTAACAGGCATTTTATTAACTAATTTAAATATGTATCCAATAAATATAATGTTTCATGGTGCTGGAGTTGTCGGTTGGACGATAGCTGGTTTTTTATCAAAAGATAAAGCTATTCTTACAAACTTTGGATTACAGATACCTTTATTTATGGTTGGATTTTATCAATTGTTGTTTTAATGAAAAATAAAATTTTTATAGGTGAATTTATAGGTAGTGCCTTTTTAGTCATGGTCATTGTTGGTTCTGGGATAATGGCTCAGAATTTAACTAGGGACTTTGCAGTCATGTTATTAGCAAATACACTAGCTACTGGAGCGGGTTTATTTGTTTTAATTAGTTCAATAGCTAATATTTCAGGTGCTCATTTTAATCCTGTGGTCACAATGGTAATGTATTTTACAAAAAAAATTAAAAAAGATTTAATAATTACTTATATAAGTGCACAAATTTTAGGTTGCTTATTAGGAGTAATGCTTGCAAATTTTATGTTTGATTTACCCCTCATAGAGTTATCAAGAAAAGCAAGGCCAGGGATTAATATTTTTATTGCCGAACTAATAGCTACTTTTGGTTTGATTTTTATAATATTTGGTTCGCTTAAGAATGGTGCTGTTGGAGTGGCTGCATCCGTTGCAACTTATATTACTGCTGGGTACTGGTTTACTTCATCAACTTCTTTTGCTAACCCTGCGGTTGCATTAGCACGAACTTTTACTGACACATTTACAGGTATTAATTATTTAAACACACCTACTTATATTTTCGCAGAAATACTCGGTGCCTTATTAGCTTTATTTGTAATTCAGAAAATTTTTTTTAAAAAATAACCCCGTGAAATGCAAGTGTGAAACTACTTATTTTTTACTTAGATTTTTGAAATATAATGTTATCAAATTTATAGAATTTATTAGTTTACTAACAGTTAATTAGTTTGCAAAAATTCAAAAAATTTTTATAAACGATCCAAGCCCTATTCTAAAAAAAAAAAAATAAATTCTTTAGTAGATTAATTTTTAACATCATTTAAAACTTTCATTAAGAATGACGATTCGGATGTCAAGAATAACAATATAAAAATGACAAAAAGGAAATAAAATGGAACTTACTTTAATATACACGATTATAGGGTTCGGGTTAGCAGGTTACAGTGTAATCGCTAACGACTCTATACAAACACTCGGAACATTTATTGCTTCAAAGCAAAAATGGTTCAAATGGTACATATTAGCAAGTGCTGCCTCTCTAGTAATGATTTTTGCGATAACTTGGGGTTGGTACAGTTATGACGGAGATATTTCTTACGGAAGATTAACAAGAATACCTTTCCAAGAAATTCAATGGTACCACGCGGTTGCTCCAGCAATTCTGTTATTGCTTACTAGAATTGGTATTCCAGTATCTACAACTTTTTTAGTTTTATCTGCATTTGCCTCAACAATAGTTTTAGAGAAAATGCTTGTAAAAAGTATAGTGGGTTATGGTATAGCAGCAACAGTTGCTTACATCAGTTGGATAGCAGTATCTAAATTTATTAATGAGAAATTAGATGAAGTTAAAGGTGAAACATGGATTGCATTTTGGCGTAATTCAGTTTGGGTATCATCAGGTTGGTTATGGTGGGTTTGGTTATCACATGATGTTGCAAACATTGCTGTATACTTACCTAGACAATTAGATTTATCATTACTTTTAATTGTATTAACTTATTTTACCGTTCTTCTTTTTTACATCTTTTACATTAAAGGTGGTCCAATACAAAAAGTGGTTTTGGAAAAAACTGGAACTAGATACGCTCGTTCAGCTACTATTATTAACGTAATATATGCTGCCGTTCTTTTTTACTTTAAAGAACTGAACGATCTTCCAATGTCAACAACATGGGTATTTGTAGGTTTGTTGTGTGGTAGAGAGCTGGCAATTTCTACAATGAATAAGGACTATAAATTCAAATATGTGTTTCCACTTATAGGAAAAGACTTTGTGAAAATGATATTTGGTTTAAGTGTTTCGGTAGCAATAGTGCTAGCAATTCATTACTTTATAATTCCTAAGGGATTATATTAATAATCAAGACTATTTTTTCTTCTGGAGATCTTCATAAATTTTTTTAAGATCTTCAGGAGATAAATTTTTATCTTTCAACTTATCTAAAATCTCCTCATCTTCTTGACTAACATTCTCGTTTCTTTGTTGTTCTTTTACTTCGCTTCTAGCTTCAAAGCCTTTTTTAATATGTTTTGCAGACACAAGAATTACGATAATGGCAATTATAACTGCTAAAGATAAAAACAATAAAGTCATTATCTAATTATACCTTAAATTTAGCTAAGTGTTAAATGAGTTTCGTCAGTATGTAAATTTGTAGCAAAAGAATTATAAAAGGTAGAATAGTTCTGATTAGCTCCATAGTATGGTTATACTCGTCTAACTTTCTCTCTAACCAGTTTCTTTGATATTTTCTTTTTGGCATATGATTATTTACATTAAGATAAAAATTTTTTCAAGTTTTTGACCTTAAAACCAAGAAATATTTTTGGATTTACAAATTTCTTGAACTTTTTTTGGGTAGTCAGTGATAATTCCGTCTACGCCGTACTCAATCATCCTAATAATATCTTTCTCTCTGTTTACAGTCCAAACACAAGTAGCAAGTCCATGCTTATGTGCTAGCTCCACGTTTTGTTTTGTGACATCGCGGTAGAAAACGCTCCATACATGTCCCTCTAATGATTTGATAATATTAGGAAGTAAAAACAACTCCTCCATTGGATATTTTTTAACCATCCAAGGAGAGTTCTCGTAAACATTTTTTTTAGTTGTAGGAAGGTCTTGTTGCAGAGTAATAAATCCTCTTAGGACATTAGGATTTTGTTTTTTAAGCTCATATAAGATTCTCCAATCATAAGATGTGATTAAAGTTCTATCTTCCAAATTAAATTCCTTAATATCTTTTAAAATTAAAGAGACCATTTTTTCTGGATTTGGTGTTACGTTTTCTTGAGTTAAAGTTGATTTGATTTCTAAATTTAAAAAAGCATCTTTATATTTATCTTTAGTAACTAATTTAAAGAAATCTGTTAATTTTGGTATTTTTTCACCTTTAGCAGATTGTTGATTTTTAAATCTTTTTGCATACTTGGTATCTGGCTTTACACTTTCGATAGTGTATTTGCTTATTTCCTCATAAGTTAAATCTCTTAATTTCATCTTTTTATTAGTGATCCAATTACCAGAAGAGTCTTTGACCAAATCAGGATTTAGTCTGTAGTCATGAAATAAAACAGGAATATTATCCTTTGAAATTACAACATCAAATTCAACGGCTCTAATGCCTAAGTCAAAAGCGTATTTTAATCCAGAGATAGAATTT
>CABYYE010000020.1 GCA_902523095.1 uncultured Pelagibacteraceae bacterium
TAATTCTATGCCTAAAGTGTACTTCGTTATTTTTACAGTGCTTTTATTTTTTTTAAAGTTATGTTTATATACTTTCGCATAAAAAGGCTCTTTTTCTTTTAATTTTTTTAAAAGAGCTAGACCAGTACCACCTGCTTTAAATCCTATTACAGGTTTATTAACTTTACTTTCACACAGTTTTTTAAATTTTTCTGCTTGAGACATTTTTTTAGTAAGTCTGTGAGGTATAGGTTTTATAAAACCATTTTTCAAAAAAGCTTTAACTAGCCTGTTGGCAATTATCTCGTTCTTATTGTTCATTTTAAATTAAATCATTTTAATTGTAAGTTTCAAATGTTATAATATATAAAATTTTAAAATGGAAAAAAAGGCAAAAATTATAGCTACTTTAGGTCCTTCAATTTATAGCGAGGTTGCATTAAACAAGCTTATAAAAAGAGGTGCAGATGCCTTTAGAATAAACTTTAGTCATAATACTAAAGATATTAGTAAAACTATTTCAAGAATTCGAAAATTAGAAAAATTAACAAATAAAAGGATTTCCCTTATCGCGGATTTACAAGGTAAAAAACTTAGAATAGCAAGTATTAGAGATAATAAAATAAAGATAAGATACAATCAAAAAATTACTATTGTTTCAAAAAAAACCAGATTGAAAGATAAAGGAATTTTTGTAACCTTCCCTTACCCAAAAATTTTAAAAAAATTAAAAGTTGGAAAGACTATTTTATTTGATGATGGTAAATTTGCGTTTAAGATTTCAAGAAAAAAGATTAACTATGTTGAAGCTATTTGTAAAAGCAATAATTGTATAATTGAAAGTAATAAAAGTGTTCATATACCTGGCTTAGAAACACTTTTTAATAAATTAACTACAAAAGACAAAAAAGATATTAGTTCTGCAGTAAGGCTTGGTTGTAATTGGATTGCTTTATCATATATCCAGAATGAAAAGTTGATACATGAGACAAGAAAATATATTAAACCTGAAATTGGTATTATTTCAAAAATTGAAAATAAATTAGCTTTAAAGAATATCAATAAAATTATCAATTATTCTGATGCTATAATGATTGCTAGAGGAGATTTAGCTGTTGAAATCGGACATAGTGAAGTGCCTAAAATTCAACTAAGTTTGATAAAAAAATGTTCTAAATTTTCAACACCGGTAATAGTAGCTACGCAAATGTTAGAGAGTATGATTGAAAATAATACAGCAACTAGAGCTGAAATTAATGATATAGCAACAGCAATATTTCAAGGTGCTGACGCAGTAATGCTTTCAGCTGAAACTGCTGTAGGTAAATTTCCAGCATATGCAGTTACAACAATGAATAAAACAATTTTGTCAACTGAGAAATATAAAAAGGAACACATTGAGGACTTTAAAAATCTAATAAATCCAAGAAAAGATCCTGTTAAATCAGTATTGCTATCCGTAAAAGACATTGCTTATAATCCACGAGTAAAAGCTCTTATTGTTTTTTCTAATTCAGGAAGATCAGCGAAACTAGTTTCAGCCATGCGTCCTTCAGTTAAAATTGTAACTATATCGCCTAACATAAATGTAAGCAGACGAGTTTCCCTTTTGTGGGGAGTCCATTCAATCAACAGCAAAGATGCAAACGACTGGAAAGATATGATGAATATTTCTAGACAAATTATCAGAAAAAATAAATTTATTAAAAAAAATGAATTTGTTGTAATTACTGCAGGTCTTCCTTTTAGAAAAGCTGAAATGACAAATATGATAAGACTTTATAAAGTAGATTCTTAATGGACAAAACTTATACTATTAACGAAATATTATTAGCAATGGATGAAATTCAAAAATTTGAAAAGAGTAAAGATGTTTTACTTCAAAAAGATGATAATAAAATTATAAAAAAAGAATTTGATATTCCTGCTGATACATTAAGATTAATCGAAGATGCAGAAGAGTCTATTAAATCAACTTTGATACTTGAATAGCTGTATCACACATTCTATTTGAGAAACCCCATTCATTATCATACCAAGATAAAACTCTACTAAACTTTCCTTTAATAACCTGAGTTTGTGTTAAATCAAAAATTGAACTATGTGGGTTATGATTAAAATCTTTTGAAACCAAAGGTTCTGAATTAGTTGCCAATATTCCTTTTAAAGGTCCATTGGCTGCTTTACTCATTGCATCATTAATGCTTTCAGTAGTAACTTCCTTGTTAGGTACGAATGTAAGATCAATTAATGAAACATTAGGTGTCGGAACTCTAATAGCTGTTCCGTCGAGTTTGCCCTTTAAACTTGGTAAAACTAAACTCATTGCTTTGGCTGCTCCTGTTGAGGTTGGTATCATAGCATCTCCCGATGCTCTCGCTCTTCTTAAATCTTTATGAAGAGTGTCCAAGAGTTTTTGATCTCCTGTATAACTATGAATGGTAGTCATATATCCATATTCAATACCAAAATCATTTTCTAAAACCATAGCAACAGGTGCCAAGCAATTAGTTGTGCAAGATCCATTTGAAATTATATTATGATCTTTTTTTAAATCTTTGCTATTCACTCCTTGAACTACTGTAAAATCTACCTCTTTTGCTGGCGCAGATATAATTACTTTTTTAGCTCCGGACTCAATATGTTTGCCAGCAGTTTTTTTATCTAAAAAGAAACCTGTGCACTCTAAAACTACGTCTGCACCTATCTTTCCCCAAGGTAACTTAGCGGGATCCCTTTCAGCAAAAACTTTTATATTTTGATCTCCTATTTGAAAGCCTTCACTAGTTGTTTTGACGTCATGGCTTAAAGTTCCGTGGGTACTATCAAATTTTATTAAGTGTGCATTTGCTTCTATAGAACCTAAATCATTAATACCTGCAACTTGAATTTTACCTTTGTAATTTTCTAGCAGAGCTCTTAAGATTAAACGTCCTATTCTTCCAAAACCGTTAATTCCTACTTTAACCATATGTGTTATACGTATTTAAATACAACAATAAAATAAGCAACACAAATAATTGATGCTATCCACAAGAGACTTCCCACTAGACCTAACCACGCTAAGTGTATAAATGCACTACCCAGCAAAGAAACAAATAATCTATCGCCTCTAGTTGTATCTAAACCTAATATACCTTTTCTTGGAGATCCTCCTGGTACTTTTTTTTCCCAAATAAGCATCACCGTTATACATAAAGCTATAAAAATAAAAAATGCTGCAGTTTGCCAAGTCCAGGCCATCCAAGAAAATAAATCGAAGTCGAAAAGACCTTTCTCTTTTACTTTACCAACTTCTCCCCAGGTAGCTGCATATAAATTTGTAAACATTATACTCTTCCCATCGCAAATCCTTTAGCAATATAGTTTCTCACAAAATAAATAACTACTGCGCCAGGAATAATAGTTAAGCTACCGGCTGCTGCTAGTAAACCAAGTTCATAACCTGAAGTGCTTGATGTTCTTGTCATTATTGCTGCAATAGGTTTAGCTATAGTTGCTGTTAATGTTTTAGCTAGTAACAATTCGACCCAAGAAAACATAAAACAAAAGAACATTGTAATACCAATTCCTGCTGCTATTGTCGGAATAAATATTTTAAAGAAAAATCTTCCAAATGAATAACCATCAACATAAGCTGTTTCATCTAATTCTTTAGGAACAGCTGACATAAAACCTTCCAATATCCACACAGCAAGAGGAATATTGAAAAGACAATGAGATAAGGCTATGGCTATATGGGTATCAAATAAATTTACTGATGAATAAAACTGGAAAAATGGTAAAGCGAACACAGCTGGTGGAGCCATTCTATTTGTTAACAACCAAAAAAATAAATGTTTATCTCCTAAAAATTTATATCTAGAAAAAGCGTATGCGGCAGGTAAAGCCGCTGATACAGAAATTATAGTATTAAAAACTGTATAGGTGATTGAATTAACATATCCCATATACCACGTACTATCTGTAAAAATTGTTACATAATTTTCTAAAGTAAAATCTTTGGGCCATAAAGAATAAACGTTTATAATTTCTGTAGTTGTTTTAAATGACATGTTTAGCAACCAATAAATTGGTAACATTAAAAATATTATATAAACAGTTGGCACAAGCCATTTTATTTTTTTCACGTTCTACCCTCATCTTTCATCATTATGGTGTAAAAAATCCAACAAATTAAAAGCACTATTAAAAAATAAATAAGAGACATTGCTGCAGCTGGGCCAAGATCAAATTGACCTAAAGCCATTTTAACTAAATCTAAAGATAAAAAATTCGTGGCATTTCCAGGTCCTCCGCCTGTGAGTACAAAAGGCTCAGTATAAATCATAAAACTATCCATAAATCTCAAAAGAATCGCCAAAGTTAAAACTTTTTTCATTTTTGGAAGCTCAATGTATCTAAATATATCCCATCTACTAGCTCCATCTATTTCTGCAGCCTGATAATAAGCGGGCTGTATTGAATTTAAACCTGCATAAGACAATAAAACTACTAAGGAAGTCCAATGCCAAACATCCATTAAAATAGTTGTAAACCATGCATCACCACTTTGTTGAGTAAAATTATAATCAAAACCAAGAGTGTTTAAAGAATTTCCAAGAAAACCAATATCTGGAAGTGCAAAAATATTCCACATAGCGCCTACTACATTCCAAGGAATTAATAGAGGCATGGACATTAAAATTAAACAAACTGGTACTCCCCAACCTTTTTTTGGCATAGTAAGAGCAATACCTATTCCCAAAGGTAATTGTATTACTAAGATTATAAAAGTGAAAATTATTTGTCTTCCAAGAGAAGCATGGAATCTTTCTGAATGTAAAATTTCTTTGAACCATCTAGTGCCCTCCCAGGCAAAAACATTGCTTCCAAAAGTTTCTTGAAAAGAATAATTTACAACAGTCATTAATGGAACGGCTGCGTTAAAAGCAACAAGTACGAATACAGGTATGACAAAGAGCCAAGCTTTTTGATTTAATGTTTTATTCATTACTCAATTATCCAATTATCTCCATAAGCATATGTGTATTTTTGATTAAAAGTAATATGGGCATTTCCACTTGGTATTTGGGTTGAAGAATTTGCCAAAATTTTGATATTTCCACTACTACACTCAGCATCAACTACTTTATGTCTACCAGTATCACTAACTCTTCTAATTTTTACTTCTATCCCGTCTTCAGAAAAATTAATAAATTCTGGTCTAATACCTACCTGTAATGTTTTAAAATTATTTTTCTTTGTATTAATTTTATTTGGCAATATTTTTCCCTCAAAGTTAATTTGGCCATTTTCAATAGCGCAAGGTAGAATATTCATCCCTGGTGAACCAATAAAATGTCCTACAAAAGTATGTTTTGGTTTTTCAAATAACTCTACAGGTGTGCCAGTTTGAACAATTTGACCTTCATGCATTACGACTACTTGATCTGCAAAAGTTAAGGCTTCTATTTGATCGTGAGTAACATAAATCATAGTGCGATTAATTTTTTGATGTAATTCCTTCAATTTAGATCTTAAAACCCATTTTAAATGTGGGTCAATAACAGTTAATGGCTCATCAAACATAATTACGTTTACATCAGATCTTACTAGCCCTCTGCCTAAAGAGATTTTTTGTTTACCGTCCGCAGTTAAGCCTGAAGCTTTATTGTTTAAAGTTGAAGTAAGTTCTAGCATCTCTCCAATCTCTTTTACTTTTGAGTCAATTTCTGTTTCGGATAGACCTCTATTTTTCAAAGGAAATGCTAAATTATTATAAACTGTCATAGTGTCATAGATAACTGGAAATTGAAAAATTTGAGCTATATCTCTTTCAACTGGATTAAGTGCAGTCATGTTTTTGTCATCAAATAACACTTCGCCCTTAGTTGGTTTTAATAACCCTGAGATGATATTTAACAATGTAGTTTTGCCACACCCAGATGGACCTAATAAAGCATATGCGCCACCATTTTTCCAATCTATATTCACATCTCTAAGTGCCCAATCCTCGTCTCTACTTTGTTTTAATAAATAGCTATGACTTAAGTTTTTTAAAGTAATTTTAGCCATGATTAACCAACCTGTTGTTTTGATCAAAATATAAAAATTCATCTATATTCATATATAATTTTGTCTCTTCGCCTATGTTTTTTGATTGAATGCCATTAGATAGTGAAACCCAATTTAATTCTCCATTAGTAAAGTGAATTAAACTTTCTGAGCCACTTAATTCAGAAATTAAGACTCTTCCGTTTATTTCAACTGAGTTTTTTCCTTCTTTATAAGTTGTAATATTGTGAGGTCTAATACCTATTTTGTATTTCCCGTCCTTAATTTTCAAATTTGATTTCCACTCAACATTATTGTTGTTTATTTTAAATGTTTCACCATTTTTATTTATTTCAGCTATATTCATTGGAGGATCGCTAAATACTCTAGCAGAAGTAAGATTTTCAGGTTTATTATAAACATCTAATGTTTTTCCGTACTGAATAACTTTACCCTCTAATAAAGTTGCTGTGTTTCCACCTATCATTAATGCATCTTGGGGCTCTGTTGTGGCATAAACTACTATGCAATCTCTATCTTCAAATAATTTAGGCAGCTCTTCTCTGAGTTCTTCTCTTAATTTAAAGTCTAAATTGGCTAATGGTTCATCTAATAATATCAAATCTGAATCTTTAACTAGTGCTCTAGCTAAAGCAGTTCTTTGCTGTTGACCGCCAGATAACTCATCTGGTTTTTTATTTAACATTGCTGATAATTTTAAAAGTTCAGCAACCTTTCCTACTCTTTCCTTTATTTCATTAGACTTAATTCCAATTATTTTTAATGGAGATGCAATATTTTCAAAAACAGTAAAATTTGGATAATTAATAAATTGCTGATAAACCATTGAACAATTCCTTTTTTGGACCTCTTTGCCAGTTACATTTTCACCGTTAAACCAAATTTCACCATTTGTTGGTTTGTCTAAACCAGCCATAATTTGCATTAAAGTTGTTTTGCCAGCTAAAGTTGAGCCAAGCAAAACATTTATAGTATTTTTTTCTAATTTTATACTAGTTGAGTGTATATGAGTCTCAATACCTACTTTTTTTTCAACATTTTTTAGCTCTAAACTCATATTTTTATTTATTATTTAGGTTTTAAAAAAAGGGGGCTCAAAGGCCCCCCCTTTTTTAAATTTAGGTAACCTTAGGTTACTTCCAAGCGTCTTTAAATGCTACGGTTTTACCTTGAGGTTTTTCATTAACTTTAGCTTTTGGTGAACCTTTTTGATTTAACCAATAAGATGCTTCTCTTGGTTTATTAAGTCTAGGTCCACATCCACCGTAAGCGTTACTACCTTTATCAGCAGCTTCCATACGAGACATAACTAAGTCCATCTCATCAGCAAGACGATCCATAGTTTGTTGTGGAGTAAATGTGCCAGAGTTAACTTCTCCGATGTGCTGCCACCATAATTGTGCTAGCTTCGGATAGTCTGGAACGTTTATTCCTGTTGGTGACCAAACATTTCTGTTTTTTGATCTGTAGAATTCTACAAGTCCACCAAGTTCAGGCGCTCTCTTAGTAAAGTGTTTGTGATTAATAGTGCTTTTTCTCACAAATGTTATACCAACATCAGCTTTTTTAAGAGATACTGTTTTTGAAACAGCAAATTGAGCGTACAACCATGCAGCTTTTCTTCTCTCAACGTCGGTAGACTTAAATAAAGTCCATGATCCAACGTCTTGATAACCAAGCTTCATACCTTGTTCCCAATATGGTCCTTTTGGTGAAGGTCCCATTCTCCATAATGGCATACCGTTTGCATCAACAACTTTATTATTAGGATTTTTTCCTACTAAAGAAGCTGTGAAAGCCGTGTACCAGAATATTTGCTGAGCAACGTTTCCAGAAGATAGTGATGGTAGAGACTGGTAAAAGTCCATAGCAGCAGCACCTGGAGGTGCATACTGTCTTAACCACTCATCCCATTTTCTAATTGCGTATACTGCAGCAGGTCCATTTGTTGCTCCACCTCTTGATACATTTGCACCTACTGGATTACAAGAACCAGGTTCCATTCTGATACCCCATTCATCTACTGGAACACCATTAGGTAATCCTTTGCTTCCTGCGCCAGCCATTGATAACCATGCATCAGTCATTCTCCAACCTAAGTCAGGAGCTCTTTTTCCATAGTCCATGTGACCATATATTCTTACGCCATCGATATTTTTTACATCTTCAGAAAAGAATTTAGCTATATCTTCATAAGCAGACCAGTTAACTGGTACACCTAAATTATAACCATATTTCTTTTTAAATGCTTTTTGAATTTCAGGTCTATCAAACCAGTCTTTTCTAAACCAATAAAGGTTAGCAAATTGTTGATCTGGTAGTTGATAAAGGTTTCCATCTGGACCTGTAGTAAATTGAAGTCCTATGAAGTCGTCTAAATCCAACATTGGATTAGTAACAGCTTTACCTTCACCTTTCATCCATTCAGTTAAGTTTACAGCTTGTTGCATACGCGCGTGCGTACCAATTAAGTCTGAGTCATTAACATACGCATCGTAAATACTTACGTTCGTTTGCATTTGAGTTTGAACAGCCATTACAACATCTCCCTCACCAATTATTTGGTGCTGTACTTTGATGCCTGTTATCTCTTCAAACGCTTTTGTAAGAGTTTTTGACTCATACACGTGAGTAGGTATTCCTTCAGATACTACTTTTAAAGACATTCCTTTGAATGGCTTTGCAGCATCTTGAAACCACTTCAGCTCTTTCTCTCTATCTTTAGCAGATAAAACAGAAAGACTAAACTCACCGTCAGACCATTTCTTAATTGCATTTGCAGATGCACTAGAAATAGTTACGATTGAAAATGAAACAGCAACAGCTAAAATAGTTTTAAATGTTTTTAACATTAATTCCCCCGTTGTTGTTATTATTATTTTTTATAATTGGACCAAAATGGAGCAAGTAAGTAAAGTTTTAATTTTACAACCTATAGATGAATTTAATTAATCAAAGCTCTCTTGATTGCTTTTGACCATCCTTGAATTAGCTTTTTTCTATTAATGCTTTTCATTTTTGGAGAAAATTTTCTATTTAAATGCCAATTCTTAGAAATATCTTTTAAAGATTTATAAACTCCAATTTTTAAACCTGCCATAAAAGCCGCACCTGCTGCAGTTGTCTCTTGGACATCAGGCCTTAGAACTTTCACATTCACAACATCAGATAAAAATTGAGAAAACCAATTATTCATTACCATACCCCCATCAACTTTTACTATCCTTGGCCTCAGTCCATCATGCTTCATTGCTTCAAATAAATCGTAAGTTTGGTAGGCTACAGACTCTATTGTAGCTCTTACAATCTCTTTAGGATTGGTATCTCTAGTTATGCCACTTAATACACCTCTTGAATTAGCGTTCCAATATGGAGCTCCTAAACCAGTAAAAGCTGGTACTAAATAGATTCCATTATTATCTTTTAGTGATCTAACTATTTTCTCAGTTTCAGGAGCTTTTTTGAAAAATTTCATCCTATCCCTTAACCATTGGACTCCAGCTCCAGCAATAAATATAGATCCCTCCATAGCATAAGTAGTTTTACCTTTTATTCTATAGGCTATTGTAGTCAACAACCTGTTGGTTGAGTAAATCTTTTTATTTCCAGTATTCAATAAAACAAAAGCACCTGTTCCATAAGTGCTTTTTAAAGAACCAGGTTCAAAACAACATTGTCCTATAGTAGCTGATTGTTGATCTCCTACTACACCATTAATAGGAATAGATTTTCCAGTAATAGAAGAATGAGTTTGACCGTAATCATCCGAACAATCTTTAACTATTGGTAAAATATGTTTTTTAATTTTTAAAATATTTAAAATTGCATCATCCCATTTATTTGAAGTAATATTATAAATCATTGTTCTGCTTGCATTGGTAGCGTCAGTAGCGTGAACAGCGCCTCGCGTTAGTCTCCATATTAAAAAACTATCAATAGTCCCAAACAATAATTGTCTTTTATTCATTAATTGTTTTGCTTTAGGAACATTATCTAAAATCCACTTTATTTTAGTGCCTGAAAAATATGAGTCGATTAACAAACCTGTTTTATTGAAAATCATATTTTCTTTGTTTTGTTTTCTCAACTTTTTACAATACTCTTCTTGTCTTCTATCCTGCCAAACGATTGCATTATAAACTGGTTTGCCAGTATTTTTATCCCAAAGCACAGTTGTTTCTCTTTGGTTAGTAATTCCTATACTTAAAATTTTTCCTTTTAATCTTTTTGCCTTTTGAATTACTTCTTTTAAAGTCTTTACGGTTGTTTTCCAAATTTCTTCAGGGTTATGTTCTACCCATCCACTTTTAGGAAAGTATTGAGTAAATTCTTTTTGTGAAGAAAATACCGGGTTACCTTTCAAATCAAAAAGGATTGATCTGTTCGAAGTTGTGCCAGCATCTATAGAAATGATAAATTTTTTCATATTACCTATTTAAAATTCTTTTTTTTTCTGTTTCGTACTCATATCCACTTAATACACCAGCCTTGTAAAGATCCTGTAAAGTTTTGAGTTGTTCAGAAATATTAGTAGTATCTTTTGAGTCTTGCTTGTCGTTAGTTAATACTTGAGAATTAGTAAATAATAATAAAAATATTATTAATATTTTTTTCATCTAAATAATTCCCAGTTAAGTTCAAGTTTTTTATCTTCAACAATTGCACTAATCATACTCAACATTAAAGGTAATTTTCTAATATTAAAATCCTCTTTTACTTTATTGCTAATTTCAATAGCTAAATCAGCGCCCTCTACTGTTACTTCTTTCATTTTTGTTTTTTTTACCTCAGAAAAGGTCAGTCCCTCACCGATATAATAACCCATTCTAGCATTTCTTCCTCCTCCAGAACTTACATACAAATCACCCAAACCAGCTAGACCTTTTACTGTTTGTTTTTTTCCTTTAAGGTGCTCTACAAATATTTCCATTTCATAAATTGATTGTTTGATTAAGGCTGAAGCTGTATTTAAATAGTTTTTTTCTCGAATTTCATTTGATGCATTCTTTGAACACAAACCTTTCGCTGCTCCAACTGCCATTGAAAAAATATTTTTAATAGCAGCCGAAACCTCGACTCCATTAAGATCATCTGATGATGAGGTGTGATAGTAACTAGTATTTAACATATCAGCTAATTTTTTTGCAATTTCTATATTTTCATTAGCTATCACCACGCTGCTATGAATTCTGTTAGCTAAACCGGCAGCTAAACATGGTCCTCCAATAGCTGAGATATTAACTTTAATTATTCCCTTTGATGTTAATAATCGTTTAAGTTTATCGACCAATAGTTCGTATTTATTTTCATAAATACTTAGACCTTTAGTCAGCATAAGTAAATTAGGTATATTACCATCTTTATAAATTAGACTTAATTGATCTGCGACCCATTCAATTCCTTTAGAACTGATACCTAGAACAATTAAATCTACGTTCGATTTAAGCACTTCATTAAATTTTTCAAATTTAAAAATCTTTATTCCATTTGGAATATGAGTATTAAGTCCCGGATGTAAATTTTTATTTTTTTTTAAATTGTCAATAAATTTATTCTCTAGATGTGTACCAACAATATTTATATCATGATTGTTATCTAAACACGGTAAAGCAAAAGCAGACCCCATAGCTCCAGCACCAATTATAATAATTTTAGACATATTAATCTTTAAAAAATATTTTTTTGATTATTAAAAAAACAGATATTAGCTCAATTTTTCCAATAATCATAAATATAATCAAACTTAGTTTTGAAGTTGTTAGTAAATTACCAAAATTCATTTCTTTTATACCAAACATAGCTGAAGTTGTTGTGTTTGTTATAGTTAAAATTGATAATTTAAAAGATTTTTCAAAATCAATATCATCTAAAATCAATATCCCTGACAAAACAAACAAACTTATAAAAAAAGAAATAAAAACTAAAAAAGATATCTTAATATTTTCATCTGTAATTTTTTTTTCAGAATAAAAAATATTTTTGTTAGTAACGCTATTTGGGCTAACAAGTTTGACCACTTCTAGCGAGGCAGCTTTAAATAATATATAGATTCTAGCAAACTTTATCCCAGAAGTGTTTGAAAGTATTGACCCACCTATTATTGTTATTAATAGAAAATAAAAACTTAAATTATTATCTGACGTTATAAGGGATAATCCAGAGTTTCCAAGGCTACTCAAAACTCCTAAAATGATATTAAGACCACTATCGTGGTTTAAAAATATCAATAAAGTAAAAATTATTGATAGACAAACTAAGTAAAGATCTTCTTGGTGTTCTCTTATGAGGATTTTTTTTTCAAATATATTCAAAATTAAGAAAAAATTCATTATTGAAATTACCAGAGAAAATATAAAAACTATTTTTTGTGGGTTAGATTTTATTATATTATCTAAAGTGTCTGTTGGAATGAACCCACCCGTGGAAACTAAACTCATGCTTAAATTTAAAGAATTAAACATTCTCACATCTGAAAGATTTAAAAGTAAAAAGATAATAAAGCTAATTACTGAGTACAAAATAATTATTTTCAGTAAAAGTTGTTTAATATTGCTCTCAGAATTAATGTTTCCGTCTCCAGAGAAGGTTAAATCGTTCATCTTATAACCAAATTGTTTATTTGAAAAAATTAGCACCAAAAAAAATAAAAAATATAAACCACCAATCCATTGAGACGAAGAACGCCACAAAATTAAGGTTGGATCTAGATATTTAATATTATCAAAAATGGAAAAACCTGTTCCAGTAATACCTGAAATAGATTCAAATAGTGAATTTATAAATGTTACTTGATAGTTACTTAGATAAAATGGTATGGCAATAAAAAGAGATATAATTACATATACAAAAAAAATCAAAATTAATTGCTCAAAAAAGTTTATCTTTTTTATCGATGTTTTGCCTATAAAAAATAAAAAAAACCCCAATGTTAATGACGTAAGTAGTGTTATTACATATGAGTTAATACTTAAAAAATAATCAAAGTAAGAAGAATACAAAATATTTATAAAAGCTAAAATGCTTATAGGAAAACAAAAAAGACTTAAATAATAACTAATACCTCTATAATTCATTATTGAATTGAGCTTATACTAAAAATACTCTCCACTTCTTTTAACTGTTCTCTTTTTGCTAGAAAAACAACTAAATCATCTTTTTCAAAAATGAAATTTGATCTTGGTATGATTACTTTCTCATCTCTCACGATAGCGCCAATTCTAATATCTTCAGGTAAGTTAGAGTCTTTAATTTTCTTATTTAACAATTCAGATTTTTCAAGAATTTTAGCTTCAATGAATTCGTATTCTCCGTCTAAAAGTGAATATACTGTCCCAATAGTACCTCGATGAACGTGTTCCATAATCCTCGAAACTGTTGTCATCCTAGGATCAACTAAATCATCAATATTTAATGAGTCTTGTAATAAATTGTAATTAGTCTTATTTACTATTGCTATAGTCCTTTTTTTTTGACCTGTTTTCTCCGCTAAAACACATGCCATCATATTATTTTCATCATCGTTTGTTAAAGCCAAAACTGTTTCGGAGTCTTCCAAGTTTGCTTCTTTTAGAATATCTTCATCAAGAGCATCTCCGTGAATTACTATAGAGGAAGATAATTCATTAGCAATTTCTTCTGCTCTTTTTTTATTTTTCTCAATAATTTTTACTCTCACATCTTCAAAGTTTGTTTCTAACATTTTGGCTAAATTTAAACCGATATTACCTCCACCAATTATTAATATATTTTTTGCTGTTTTTTCCTCATGACCAAAAGCCTTCAAAATTGCATTAAGTTGATCACTGCTCACAACGACATAAACATTATCATCTTCTAATAATTTATCTGTTTTCTTTAGATAAATAAATTTTTCTTTTCTCAAAGCCCCAAGAATATTTGCTTTAAAATCAGGAAACTTTTTTGTTAAATCTTTTAAAGGAATGTCTTTAATTGGGCAGTTTTTTTCAATTGAAATTTCTAACATTTTTACTTTATCTTTTCCAAAAGGAACGCTATCTAAAGCGCCAGGAGCTTCTAATCGTCTATAGAGAGATTTAGCTACCTCTAGTTCTGGTGAAATAATTACATCGATTGGAATATTAGATTTATTATATAGTTTGCCCCATTTACCTTCTAAAAAATCTTTAGTTCTAATTCTTGCAATTTTTTTAGATACATTAAACAAAGAACTAGCTAATTGACATACAATCATATTAGTCTCATCATTTCTTGTAACGGCAATGACCATATCTGCTTTTTCTGCACCTGCGTTTTCAAGAACTGTAGGAAGCGTGGCTCTTCCAACAATGCCCTTAACATCTTGAGAGTCATTAATTTTTTTAATATCCTCTGAAGACTGGTCAATAACTGTTACTGAGTGACCTTGAGCTGATAATTGTTTACTGATTGAAAAGCCGACTTTTCCGGCTCCACATATTATTATATTCATTTTAATTTATACCTTTAATACCAAGAGATTTTAACTTACGATGAAGCGCAGATCTTTCCATTCCAATAAAATCTGCAGTTTTTGATATGTTTCCATGATTTTTTTTAAGCTGAATACTCAAATACTCTTTCTCAAAATGCTCTCTAGCTTCTTTTAATGGAGCGCTAAATGATCTATCTAGAAGATTTTGATCTTTTTCTAAAGAAGATGCATTTAAAATATCATTCATCAATTTGTTAATATTTTCTTTGCTTTCATTAGCAGATAAGATTGTTACTCTTTCAACTAAATTTCTTAACTCTCTTACATTTCCTGGCCAAGAATAAGTATATAGATTATCATTTTTTATATCAATTTCAGGTTGTTGAACTCCATTTATTTCAGAAAGTTTTTTCTTAAAGTATTCTATTAGTAAAGGAATATCTTCTGTTCTCAAACTAAGTGACGATAATTCTATAGGAACTACATTTAAACGATGAAACAGATCTTCTCTAAACTGTCCAGTTTTAACTAAGTCATTTAGATTTTTTGAAGAAGATGAAATTAATCTTATATTGACATTTATATCTTTTGAACCATTTAATCTTTTAAACTTTTGATCGATTAATACCCTTAAAACATTAGCTTGAGTTTCCAAGGGTATTTCTGAAACTTCATCAATTAGTAGAGTGCCTTTGTTTGCTCTCTCTAAAGCTCCAAACGAAATATTTTCATCATCAAACTCTTGACCAAATAATTCTTTCTCATAAGTTTTTTCTTTTAATAGAGCAGCATTTAAAATTACAAATGGCTCTTTTGATCTTTCTGAATTTTTATGAATTTTTCTAGCAACTAACTCTTTGCCTGATCCCGTGGGTCCTGTTATTAAAATCCTACTTTCCGTAGAAGATAATTTTTCAATAGTTTTTTTAACTTTTATTATTAATGGACTTTTACCAATTAAGTCAAATGAATGAAATAATTTATTTTCTATAATATCTTTTTCTTGTTTTAGAGAATATGCCTCTAAAGCTCTGTTAACATAATTTAGAATCTTTTCAGTTGAAAAAGGTTTTTCAATAAATTCATATGCCCCGAGTCTAATAGCTTCTACAGCAATTTGGACTGTAGCATGACCAGAAATCATAATTACTGGTACTAATTTTTTTTTA
This sequence comes from uncultured Pelagibacteraceae bacterium, assembly GCA_902523095.1. Lineage (GTDB taxonomy): Bacteria > Pseudomonadota > Alphaproteobacteria > Pelagibacterales > Pelagibacteraceae > Pelagilacustribacter. Next base: position 15,637 of record CABYYE010000020.1, read on the forward strand.
TTAATTATTAATTTTAATAAATCTATTCCATCTTTGTCACCTTTGTCTAATTTTATGTCAATAATTGCCAAATCAGGTAATTTCTTATTAATTTCATTTACAGCTTGATTATAATTTGCTGCCGAACGCACTTTGTAACTTTGCTCCTTCAAGATATTGCAAATCAAAAAACGTATATCAGGATTATCGTCTATTACTAATATTTCTTTATGCATTTTTTTTAGGAATTAAAATTTCTATTTCAATACCTTCGTTTTTGTTTCTATTTTTAATATTAAAGTCACCAGAATGTTCATTTATAATTTTGCTCACTATTGGTAAACCAAGACCTGTACCATTTTTTTTTGTTGTAAAGTAAGGAGTCATTACTTTTTTCGTATTAGATATACCTGTGCCATTGTCTATCAACTTAATAGTTATATAGTCATTATTGGTGTCAATTTCTATGTCAATTTTACCTTTAAAATCAGGGTTTTTTTCAATTTTACTCAAAAATGATTCTTCTGAGTTTTTAATTAAATTAATAAATACCCTATTAATTTGTTCTGAGTCACCATCGATTATTAAGTTCTGATGTTTAAAGTTCAAATTTATTTTATTATTAGATGAAATTTTTACAAAGTCGACGGAATTCTGAACAACCTCAATTATATTTATTTTTTTAAAAATTGGACGTGGCATTCTTGCAAAGTGTGAAAATTCATTAGCTAATTTTTCTATATCTTTAATTTGTCTAGTAATTGTGTCTAAGTATTTTTCAAAATCAGAAATATTATTGTTTAATTTACCAGAATATTTTTCTCTTAGTCGATCAATGGATAATTGAATTGGTGTGAGTGGATTCTTAATTTCATGAGCTAATTTTCTTGCAACTGTCTCCCAAGCTTCATGCCTCTCATTTGCTAACAATTTATCCTGTTGTCTTTTTAATCTATCAATCATTGAATTAAAATTTAGATTAAGTTGTTTGAATTCATTATCCACTTCAATATTAGGTACCTTTACATCTAACGCACCCTTACTTATAGCGTCAGACGCACCAATTAAATTTACTATTGGTTTTGTTAATCTCGATGCAAATGTAATAGCTATTGCCGTAGATAAAAATAATAATAATGTGACTACAATTATATAAATGATTGCAAAAGTTACTTTAATGCCTGTTTGACTATTTTCTACTGAATAATAAAAACTCACAGCCTGTTCAGTTTCATTTAAATATCTCAATATCTCAGTATCAATGTTTCTCGAAATATAAAGATATGTGTCAACCAAAGACGTTAGTTTTGCCATTACAGTTGTTTTATTGACTAAATTATTTGATATAAACACAGGTTTGCCTTCTAAAGCCTGATTGTAATCTTCCTCGGATGGAATTACAAATTCTTCTGCAATATCTCTTATATCTGACATTAAAATATTTCCAAGACTATCAATCAAATAAACATCGTCAATTCTTCTTAAAATTTTTTCTGACCTCACGACTTGCTTAAATCTATTCTGATTTGAATAATAAAAACTTGAAGCTCTATTAAGACCGACACTCATTAATATTAAATCTGATTTAACATTTTCTTTACTTTCATCCATATAATTTTTAGCTACATCATATGAATTATTTACTGCATTTGTGATTTGTTTATCGAAATAATTTTGAATTCCAAAATTGAAGATAAATAAAGAAAAAATTGCAACGACCAATGATGGCATAACTGTAAAAACTGAAAATATTGAAATATATTTTAAATTGGTTTGAGAGCCGGTTTTATTTCTTTTTCCTGAATAA
>CABYYE010000021.1 GCA_902523095.1 uncultured Pelagibacteraceae bacterium
CTTTTAAATAAATTCGCTCCATCAGTATTTGATATCAAGCTATCTATCATTCTTTCTGGATGCGGCATCATCCCTAAAATGTTTTTTTTAGAATTTAGAATTCCAGCTATATTATCTTTAGAACCATTTGGGTTTGAATCATTATTAATTAACCCAGTATGGCTGCAATATTTGAAGGGTATTAAATCATTGTCATTTAACTCTTTCAATTGATCTTCATTAGCAAAATAGTTTCCTTCATTATGTGCAATATTTATTTTTAGTACTTGATTAATTTTATACTTATTTGAAAATTTTGTTTTATTATTAATAACTTTTATATTTATATCTTTATTAATAAACTTAAGATTTTTATTTCTGAGTAAAACTCCTGGTAAAAGGCCTGTTTCAGTCAGTATTTGAAAGCCATTACAAATTCCTAAAATTAAACACCCTGAATTAGCGGCTTTTATAACTTCATTTACTATAGATGATTTGCCTGCAATAGCACCAGATCTCAAATAATCTCCGTATGAAAAACCACCTGGAACTACTATTAAATCTGATTTAGGTAAATTTGTATCTTTGTGCCAGACCATTGTATTATTAAAATTCATCTTTTTTAAAGCAACGGCAATATCTCTGTCACAATTTGAACCTGGAAAAACAATAACTGAGGATTTCATTTAATTTTGTTAACTTTATAATCCTCTATAATCAAATTTGCTAAAAGTTTTTTACACATATCATCAACTTTTTTTTTAGCAATTTGTTCGTTCGCGTTATTTATATCTATCTCAAAATATTTTCCTTGGCGAATACTTTTAAGATCGCTCATTCCTAGATTTTGCAAAGTATTTTGTACAACTTTACCTTGAGGATCTAATACATCTTTTTTTAATGTAACTATTACAGAAAATTTCAATTTATTTTTTTTTAAATTTTATAGAGGTTGTTTTGCCAAAATTTACTTCACTTATATTTGTCTCTTCGGGCATTATACCCAATCTTCTTGCTACTTCTTGATAACCTTGAATAACATTGCCTAAATCTTTTCGAAATCTGTCTTTATCTAACTTTTTTTCCGTCTTAATGTCCCAAAGTCTACATGTATCTGGACTTATTTCATCTGCTAATACAATTTCTTTTTCTTCTGTATCTTTGTTCCATGCTTTTCCATACTCAATTTTGAAATCTACTAATTTAATACCTATTCCTCTAAACATCCCCAACAACAGATCATTAATTCTAGATGTAATCTTATCAATTTCATCAATTTCTTCTTTAGAGGCCCATCCAAAAGAATATATATGTTCTTTAGATATAAGAGGGTCTTGTAATTCGTCTTTTTTGTAACAATATTCGAATAAAGGTTTATCTAGAACCGTACCCTCTGGTATCCCTAGTCTTTTGGTAAGAGATCCAGTTGCAATATTTCTAACTATAAACTCTATAGGATATATCTCAGCTTTTCTAATTAGTTGTTCTCTCATATTTAAGCGTTTTATAAAGTGAGTTTTTATTCCAAAATGATTTAGATTTGTGAGTATATATTCAGAGATTCTATTATTTAGAACACCTTTACCCTCGACTTTAGCTTTTTTTAAATTATTAAAAGCAGTCGCATCGTCTTTAAAATGTTGAATTACTAAATTTTTATCCTTTGTTTCATAAAGGATTTTAGCTTTTCCTTCGTACAATTTGTTTCCTTTATTCATAGTGATTTATCTTTTTAAACTTCTTTTAAAAATTATATTAATTCTTTTAGTATGATAACCAAAATTAAATAATTTTTTCAGTTTATTAACAGGTATTTTGTTTGTTATATTCTTGTCATTAGCAACATTTTCATAAAAAGGTGAATTATTTTGCCAAGCTTTCATAGCATTCTTTTGGACTAATTTGTATGCAAATTCTCTCGATAAACCGTTGTTAGTTAATTCGAGTAAAACTCGTTGAGAGAAAAAAATTCCATTTGTAATATTTAAATTTTTTGTCATATTTTTGGGGTATATATTTAATTCCTTAATCAGATTACTCAACCTGCACAAAGCAAAATCTAATGCAATAGTTGCATCTGGACCTATATTTCTTTCAACTGCGGAATGTGAAATATCCCTTTCATGCCATAAAGAAATATTTTCAAGAGCAGGTATTACACTTGACCTAACTAATCTAGCCAACCCTGTCAAATTTTCACTAAGTATAGGATTTTTTTTATGTGGCATAGCCGATGAACCCTTTTGTTTTTTTCCAAAAAATTCCTCAACTTCAAGCACTTCAGTTCTTTGAAGGTGTCTAATTTCTGTAGCTAACCTTTCTATTGAGCTAGCGATAATACCTAATGTTGAAAAAAAAAGTGCATGTCTATCTCTTGGAATAATTTGGGTTGAAACAGGCTCTATTTTTAAATTAAGTTTTTTCGCTACATAACTTTCAACTCTAGGATCAATATTTGCAAATGTGCCTACAGCGCCAGAGATTGCACATGTTGAAATTTCTTCTATAGCATTTTCTAAACGCTTATAGTTTCTCAAAAATTCTTGGTAGTGTGATAATAATTTTAAACCAAAAGTCATTGGCTCAGCATGTATACCGTGACTTCTACCAATACATAAAGTGAATTTATATTTAAGAGCTTTTTTTTTTAAGATTGATAATAAAATGTTTAAATCCTTTAAAAGAATATCACCTGACTGTCTTAATTGAATATTAAAACATGTATCTAGAACATCCGAAGATGTCATGCCTTTATGAAGATATCTGGCCTCACTGCCTGCTTTTTCAGTGATTGATGTAAGAAAAGCAATTACGTCGTGTTTAACATTTTTTTCAATTTCTAAAATTCGTTTAACATTAATTTTTGCTTTAGATTTTACTTTTTTAGAAACACCTTTTGGAATTATCTTTAATTTTTCCATTGCTTCAGCAGCAGCGAGTTCAATTTTAAGCCATACAGAGTACTTATTATAATCTTCCCATATAGTTTTCATTTCTTTTCTCGTGTATCTATCAATCATCTAAAGGTTTTCATTCGAATTTGATTTTGTAAAAACTTCATAACTATCTTTGGTTATACCAACAGTATGTTCAAATTGTGCTGATAAAGATTTATCTTTAGTTACTGCGGTCCAACCATCATTTAAAATTTTTGTTTCATAATTTCCCAGGTTAATCATTGGTTCTATTGTAAAAATCATACCAGTTTTAATTTTTTCTCCTGTTCCTTTTTTTCCAAAGTGTAAGATGCTTGGTTCTTGATGAAATTTTTTACCAATGCCATGTCCACAAAAATCTTGTACAACTGAAAATCCTTTTGCCTCTACATGACTTTGGATAACACTCCCTATGTCTCCTAAAAAAATTCCATCTTTTAAAATTTCTATTGCTTTAATAAGTGACTCGTGAGTTGCTTTAATTAAATTTTTAGCTTTTATAGGAACTTCTCCTATTTCAAACATTTTACTAGTATCACCGTGCCAACCATCTTTTAAAGCTGTTACGTCTACATTAACAATGTCACCCTCATTCAAAATTTTTTTTGATGGAATACCATGACAAACTATATGATTTGTAGATGTACAACAAGATTTCGGAAAACCTCTATAAAATAAGGGAGCTGAGTAAGCACCGTGGTCATTAATATACTCAAAACATAATTTGTCAATAAACTCTGTATTAATTCCTGGCTTAATAATTTTTTTTACTTCGTCTAATGCACCGGCAGCAATTAAACCAGCTTTTCTACTTCCCTCAAAAGATTCTTTTATATAGTCATTCATTTATTTTGAATTTTAATTTTTTATTTACCTTTATTCCTTTTAATGAAAATTTACAATCGTAGCATAATACGTTTAGTTTTTTTTTAACAGCTTTCAATAATAATTTTGTATATACGGGATCCAAATCACTTGCTAATGTAAATTGTTTACAATCTTCTCGCTGAATTAGAAATAATATATAAATTTTGTAACCTTGTTTAGCTGCTTTTTCAAGTTCAATTATATGCTTAGAGCCTCTCTCTGTAGTAGTATCAGGAAATTCTGCAATTGAATTTTTTCTTTTAAGTGTAACATTTTTAACTTCAACAAAGGCTTTTGAGGATTTTTCAGTAACTAAAAAATCAAATCTAGAATTACCAAATTTAATCTCAGGTTTCACAATTGAACTTTTTCCAAACTCCTTTATTGAATTATTTTTAAAAGCTTCTAAAACTATCTTATTTGTAAAGTGTGTGTTGACACCAACTTTATTGCCTTTATCTTCTATAATTTGAAGAGTATACATCAATTTTCTTTTTTTATTATTTGATTTGCTTATCCAAACTTTACTACCTTTATTTAGAAGCCCCTGCATTGAACCAGTATTAGGACAATGTGCCGTTTCGATTTTATTACCAATCTTAATGTCAACAAAAAAACGTTTATATCTTTTTATCAAAACACCTGATATTAGTTTATTCTCAAAGTTCATATTTTATTATCAACTTATGAAAAAAAACAAAAAAGTAAATGCTGCAATTTTGATAATTGGGAATGAAATTCTTTCAGGCAGAACTCAAGATAAGAATGTAGCCTTTATAACAAATTGGTTGAACATAAAATGTGGAATTAGTGTTGGTGAAGTCAGAATCATCCCTGACGTAGAAAAAGTCATAGTTAACAACATTCTGATCTTAAAAAAAAAATTTAATTATATTTTTACAACTGGAGGTATAGGACCTACACATGATGATATTACTGCTAAGTCAATTTCGAAGGCATTTAAAGTAAAATATGAGTATCACAAGGAAGCATTTAAAATTTTAGAAAATTACTATGGAAGATCAAAATTTAACGATGGTAGAAAAAAAATGGCAAAAATGCCCAGAGGATCAAAATTAATTTATAATCCTTCAAGTGCAGCTCCAGGATTCGTTTTTAATAAAGTAATATCCTTGCCTGGTGTACCATCTATTTTAAATTCTATGATTGAAAATTGTAAAAAATATTTAATTAAAGGCTCAAAGGTTCATAGTAAAACCTTAAATCTTTTTACTGTTGAAAGTAATATTTCTAAACAATTGGGTTTTATACAAAAAAAATATAAAAAATCCGTTGATATAGGCAGTTATCCTTTTTTTAGACTAGGAAAAATTGGTGTTTCTATTGTAAGTAGATCAACATCAAAAATAAAATTACAATATGTTAATCGAGATTTGATTAAGCTAGTTAAGGTTAAAAAAATTGAAATATTAAAAATTTAGATATATTTGAAAACATCGTGAACAGTTATTGAGTTAATGTCATTAGATTTATACATTAACTTGCTATCTAAAACTTTAATGGAGTCAGTTTTTGGAGCAAATTTTTTTGAGTTTGTTGGTCCAAATAAAACAATCATAGGTATATTAGCTAAACCCATCATATGCATAACTCCGTTATCAATTGATATCCCAAGATTTAATCTAGATGCTAATGCTGTGACTAGGGCAGGGCATGAAATATTCGAATGATGTTCAGGAAATAAAGCATTAGGTAACTCAGATCTAATTTTATTAACTAATTCAGTTTCTCCTTTTTCAATAAAAAATACTGGTGTTTTGTTTTTTTCATCAATCTTAGTCGCAAGGTCCATAAAATTATTAATGGACCAACTTTTTTCTCTATAAGTATTTCCTTGAGTTAATGAAAATCCAATATAATTATTATCAGGCAACAATCTTTTTGCTTCAGATTTATACTTTTCTTCTAAACTATTAGGATTAAATTTCGATATTTTAATATTTGTATTTAGAAAATTACTTAGATTTTTAAGATGTTCATCAGAAGAATACTCAGCTTTTTTTGTGCAAAATTTAAATCCATAAGTGGAAGAATAAAAATTATCATGAGGTATTTTATTTAAAATTATTGTATTTCTTAATTTAGATTGTAAATCTATAATTAGATCTATTTTATCTATTTCTTGATCTATGGCTCTTTTTTTAGCAACAAGAAAATGCCACCATCTGAAACCAAAATACTTTAAACCTAGATCTAGTGTTTTTATGTTAAAATTAAATTCTCTTAATTTTCCTTGGAAATGATTTTCGTGCGCCCCTAAATAAAAAAATTCAGACGATTTAAAATGATTTTGTAGGCTCAATATTAGATCAAATAATTGTATTGAGTCGCCTAGACCACCACCTGAGTTATAAAGTAAGATTTTTTTCATTAAATATTTATACTTTATAAAATTAATAAAGTAATATAAAAACTGCATGTTAAAAAATATTTGGGACAAAAGTGTAGAGGTTGAGGAAAGTAATTATTACTGGAAGGAAAAACCTAGAGTAAGTCTAGGTAAAACAAATAACAACCCAAACTATTTGCATATTGATTTATTTTCTGGTTGTGGAGGTTTTACTGAAGGTTTTGCTCAAGCAGGATTTTCATCAGCAATAGCTATTGATATTCATCCCCCATCCTTAAAAACGTTACAATTTAATCATCCTTCAACAACCACTATTTGTGGTGACATAAAAAAAATTTCTCCTAATTTACTTAAGTCTCATTTGCCGATCATCAAATGTCCTGTTGTAATTACAGCTGGAGTTCCATGTCAAGGTTTTTCCTTATCTAACAGAAAAAGACACTCAGAGGATAAAAGAAATTATTTATTTAAAGAATTTATTAGAATAACTAAAATTATAAATCCAAATGCTGTAATACTAGAAAATGTCTCAGGTTTAGTTAGTACTGGAAATGGTAAATTTAAAAGTGCAATAGCAGAGTCCATAGAAAATTTAGGTTTTGAAGTCTTCTTTAAAGTTTTAGATGCATCAGATTATGGAGTTCCTCAAAAAAGGAGAAGAATTTTTTTTGTTGGAATAAAGAAAAATAAAAATTGGCTTTTTCCAAGCATTAAATATGGATTAGGTTTAAATAAGCATATTACTGTTGGTGATGCAATATTAGGTGATTTACCTAATTTGAAATCTGATCAAGAAAAAACTGAATATATCTCAAAACCAAAAAATACTTATCAAAAGTATTTAAGAAAAAATTCTAAGGATTTACTTAATCACAAATCCCCCAATCATCCTGATGAAACTATTTTAAAAATTAAAAATACGAAACCAGGAGAACCAATGTATCCAAAATTTAAACAAAGAATTAGATTGAATAAAAATAATTTAAGCCCTACACAAATATGTGGTGGGATAAGACCTCAATTTCAATTTGGCCACCCAACACAAGCAAGAGGCTTGACTATAAGAGAGAGAGCAAGAATACAAAGTTTTCCAGATAATTTCTTATTTTTTGGCGGAATAGTTCAAGGTAGAGTACAAACAGGAAATGCCGTACCACCTTTGTTAGCTAAAGAATTAGCAATTCAATTGATCAATCATTTTAATGGAAAAAAAATAGTTGGTATAAAAGCAGAAAATTATCAAAAAGAACTCTTTTAAATGGTAATACTATATAATGTTTCATTTGGCTGGATCAGCTCAGCATTTCCATTGTCATCAAAAATTTTAAGATAAGAAATTTTATCTAGTTTATTATTTTCCCCAGAAAAAGACATGCAATATCTAAGATTGGATATGAAATTATTATAATTTAATTGTTCTTTATCTTTGTTTATAAGTTTTCTTTGCACCAACTCTTTAAATAATTCTTTTTTTCTATCTTCAGAATAAATAATATTAGATAATTTTTCCTGATCATTTTTGTCAAATCTTGGTTTGCATTCAACAACTATAATTGAATTATTTTTTTGAACAACCAGATCAGGTTTATAGGATCCTCTTGAACCTTTATCTATATTTGAGCTTTCCTTAATTTCTATAACTGGAATATGATCACTTCCATTGGGTGGTTGACCAGCTAAAATTATAAAATTATTTTTTTTAAACCATATTTTACTAGAAATATATATTTGGTCTTCATTCATCTTAAAAAAATATCTCCATCTTTAAATAAAAGAAGATTTGCTGTTAGATACCAATTTGAAGATTTTGTATTTAAATTATTAGGATTTTTTTTAAGCCAAATTTCATTCCTAATCTCTGGAAACTCTAAAATTAAATTTTTTTCTTTATCATTTACGTTTTGTCCATTTCGACAATAGCAATAATCATAAATAAATTGCATACCTGTGTACGGGTCTTGTCTTGGATCAGTTTTTTCATTTAATCCTATTTTATATACGATTGAATCCTCTCTTTTTGTTAAACTTTCTATTGATTCAGTACTTAATCTATTTTTAAATTTATTTATAAACTTAATAGTTTTAATTTCATAAACAGAAGGTGGTTTTTTTGAGTAAGGTTTGTACCTCTTAACTCTTTCTAAATATTCATTTTCATTATCAATTTTAAGTTTTTGAAATATTTTATTTGAAATATTAAATGAGTCTTTCTCTAATATGTTAATTATGTTTGATATTTCTTTATCTTCAGTCCCGTCTTTAATTATTTCTCCATCCTCATCGCTTAACCAATTTACTGCAACGATTGGACAATTATGAATTTTCCATATTTTCTTAAATGCTAATAGTATTCTTGCATTCATTTCACATACTCCAGCATGCTCCCCATGCTTCATTGATCCGAATGGGAAAAAATAAATTGTTGGTATTTGCAATTCTACTGACCTTACAAGTCTAGCCATTCTTTGTCCGACGTTGTGGCCTGTGGGTACTTCTCTTGTTTTTTCAACAACTAATAATGGTTTATTATTTTTTAATAAAATTATATCGGGCCTATCATAGGAAATTATTTTTTCAATAATTGGTAAATTATTACCTCTGCTTTTTATTAGCACTACTTTAGAATCACTAAATTTTTTATTTAAAGACTTAAACCAATTTGCTTCAATTAAATTATCACTATAAATGGTGTACATATATCTATCTATTGCTTAACCATATTGTTTCAAAGGGTTTAAGTATTAAAAACTTATTCTTTATTTCAATCTTAGGTCCAATCAAATTTTTCCAATTATGATAAATCTTATTTAGATACACTTTTTGAATTTTTGATGACAAATTCGTTATACAAATTATAGTTTGCTTTTTATTACTACTTATTCTTTTAAAAGAAAAAATTTTTGAGCCAAGGTTTATACTGTGTCTTGCGGCATTTGGATGAAATGCTTTTTGTTTTCTTTTGACTATAAGCAAATTTGAAATTTTCTGATAAAATATGCTTTGTTTGGAGTCTTTATTATCAAGTCTTTTTGATATATTTTTATAATTCCATTTATATCTGTTAACGTCTCTATTGTTTCCAGTTATTATATATTTTGCTTCATCATTAGATTTTCCGAACAAAGAATTAAAATATAAAGCAGGGACTCCTTCAAAAGAAATCATAATTGAATGTGCAGAAACATATCGTTCTAAAAAAAATTTTCCTTTTAAGTCATAATCTGATTTTTTAAGCGCATCAAAAACAGTTATATTTGCCTCATAAACTTTCTTTGATTTATTTTTAACCTTTCTATATGAAAATTTTGATCCATTTTTTTTAAGTCTTTTAAGAAATTTGTTTAATACTTTTTTGTTAAATATTCCTTCTGTAGGCCTAATTCCAATTCCATCATGAGATGATATGAAATTTAAATAACTATTTCCATTTTTTGCAATTGGAAGTTTCTTACTCCATTGATTTAAATATGAACTATTCTCAAATAAAAATGCATGAATTAATAATGGTGGGAGAGAAAAATTATAAATCCAATTAGCTTCATCATTTTTACCAAAATAACTAAGATTTTCTTTCTCAGGTAAATTTGTTTCAGAAACAATTATGGTTTCAATATTTAAAGAACTAGAAATTATTCGTAAAAGTTTAATTACTTCATGTGTTTGATTCAAATTAATACATTTTGTACCACTCGCTTTCCAAAGATAAGCAATTGCATCTAATCTAAAAATAGTTACACCATGATTAATAAGATTAATCATAATTTTTATAAATCTTAATAATACAGATGGATTTTTAAAGTTTAGATCTAATTGATCTGCACTAAAAGTTCTCCAAAGATATTCTTTTTTATTAAAGATATTGATTTTTTTTAATAATTTATGATCTCTAGGTCTTATTACTTTTGAAGTATCAAATTTAGAGTCTACAGTTAAAAAATAATTTTTACCTGGTTGTTTATTTTTTAAAAAGTTTCTAAACCATAAACCTCTTGCGGATGTATGATTAATTACCATATCAGCCATAATGTCATTTGATTTTGAAATTTTTTTTATATCAGACCAATTACCAAGTTTATTCTCAATCTTATAATGATCTTTTACAGAAAAACCACTGTCACTACTTGAAGGGTAAAAAGGTAAAAAATGTATTGTATTAAAAGATTTCTTTAATCTTTTTCGAAAAAAGGTCTTAAATAATGAGATTGGACTTCTTTTATTTAAATAAACACTATCAGCATAACAAATTACTAGTGAAGTTTTTTCTGAAATATTTTTTTTCTTTTTTGGATTTTTTTTATTAAATTTTTTGATAATTTGAATTATTTCTTCTTCATATTTATCGATATCTTTTTTAGATAAAGATATTTTGTATATATTATTTAGTTTAGATCTTATTTTTTTCTGATCTTTCTGAGCTAACATTAAAAATATTTTTTATTCAAATGAAATTATCTAATCCTATTTTTATCTTTATTAAAAAACAATATCTTATCTTTTGAAAAAGATATCTTTAGTGAGTTACTGTTAATATTTTCTGACGATTTAATTATAATTTGTTTTTTTGAAACTTTAGAATAAATGATTTTTTCAAATCCTAGATTTTCAATAAGATCAATTTTTACATCTACCTTAATTTCACGATCATCTTTTAAGCTTATATCCTCAGGTCTAATACCTATATAAATCTCATCTTTAAATTCTAAATTATCAAAAGTAATTTTATTATTAAATAAGTGCAAAGTGTTTAAATTTGAAATATTTTCTTTATTAATCTTAATTATATTCATTTTTGGCGATCCAATAAATTCTGCAACAAAAATATTATTTGGATCTGAGTATATCTCATTCGGTGTTCCATATTGCTCGATATTTCCCTTATTTAGAACTACAATTCTATCAGCTAATGTCATTGCTTCAACTTGATCATGAGTTACATATATTATATTCGATTTCATTTTCTTATGTAGTTTAGATATTTCAACTCTCATTTCAGATCTTAAAGCAGCATCAAGGTTTGATAATGGTTCATCAAATAAGAAAACTTTAGGACTTCTTGTGATCGCTCTACCAATTGCAACTCTTTGTCTTTGTCCACCTGATAGTTGTTTAGGTTTCCTCTCAAGCAAATTCTCTATCTGAAGTGTAGCAGCAGCATTATTTACTTTTTGACTAATTTCACTTTTTGGAATTCTTTCCATTTTTAGTCCAAAAGCCATATTTTCAAAAACATTCATGTGTGGATACAGAGCATAGGATTGAAAAACCATTGCAATTTCACGTTTAGAAGGAATTAAATTATTTATCAGTTTGTTATCTAAATAAATTTCTCCTATATCAACCGACTCTAAACCTGAGATCATTCTTAAAAGTGTAGACTTTCCACAACCTGATGGGCCAACTAAAACAACAAATTCTCCATCTTTTATTTTTATGTTAAATTTATTGATTACCTTGTTTCTTCCAAAACTTTTTTCGATATTCTTTAATTCAATAGTTGCCATAAAAATTTCAACCTAGAGTTTAATTTAAGTATTATAGATTTTATTTTAATCAAAAAACAAAGTTAATATAAAATTTCGTTACCTGCTATATTTTTTTTGAAGGGTTTATTATTTCTCTAAATTTGTTAGAATTTTCATAAAATTAATAATAATGGGGAGTACAATGAAAAAAATATTAATATATATATTTGCTTTTTCATTTTTTGTTAACTCTAGTTATGCCGGAATTACGTTCTGGACTACTGAAGTTCAACCAGAAAGAATGGAAAAACAAAAATCAATGGCTAAGGATTTTGAGTCTAAAACTGGCATAAGTGTTGAAGTAATACCTGTTGAAGAAAAAGATCTTGGAACAAGAGCTACTGCAGCTGCAGCAGCGGGAAATCTTCCAGACGTGATTTATCACACTTTACAATATGTTTTACCATGGGCTGAGGCAGGCATATTAGATGTAGATGCAAATAACGATGTCGTTAAATCTTTAGGAAAAAAAACATTTGCACCGGGTGCATTAAATATGGCCAAAAAAGGTGGAAAAATTGCAGCTGTTCCAGTTGATGGCTGGACACAAATGGTTGTTTATAGAAAGGATCTATTTGCAAAAGCTGGTTTAGAACCACCAACATCATATGCAAACATAGTCAAAGCTGTTAATACATTATCAAGTAACGATATGTTTGGCTTCGTGGCAGCTACAAAGACAGATGAAAACTTTATGAGTCAAGTGCTTGAGCACGTGCTTTTAGCAAATGGAGTTAATTTTATTAAAAAAGGTGGCACTAAAAAGCAAGGTAAAGCTTTAAAGAATTCTTTAGAATTTTATAAAGTAATTGCTAAAGCAAGTCCTCCAGGAGAATTATTCTGGAAACAATCTAGAGCTTTATACTTTGCTGGAAAAACGCCAATGGTTATTTGGTCACCATTTATAATGGATGAGCTAGCAGGATTAAGAGACTCTGCTCCTCCAACAATTAATAGTGATCCTACATCACCAGAGCTAGCATCTAAAACTGGTTTTATTACTAATTTTAGTGGACCTAATAATAAAAAAGGAGCCGCTTGGGCTGACGTAAGATACTTTGGAATAACAGCGGATGCAGATACAGATGAAGCTAAAAAATTTATAGAATACTCTATGAGTGATGGATATACAGCGACATTAGGAATTGCTCCAGAAGGAAAATTTCCAGTAAGAAGAGGAAACAAAAGTGATCCTAGTGCTTATACGAAAGCTTGGAGTAAATTACCTGTAGGTGTTGATAGAAAAGCACCATTGACTGACCTTTATTCTGCAGATGTTATTGATAATATTGTTGCTGGTTTAGATACCGCAAACAGATGGGGAGTTAAAGAAGGTGAACTTTCTCGAGCATCAAAAATCATTAATTCTCAGTTTTTAAATAGAATCACTAGAGAATATATTGATGATCAAATCTCAGTTGATGAAGCAGTTAAGAAAATTAACGCTGAATTAGCTAAGTTTTAATTAATAAATTTATAAAGAGCGGATAATAAAGTATTATCCGCTCTTTACTATGAGTGATACATTATCAAAATTAGAAAAAAGAACTGCTTACACTTTAGTTTTACCTGCAGTATTATTAGTTTTTGCCATTGTTTTATTTCCTATATTTGCAAATGTTTGGATCAGTTTTAAAGACATTAAATTAAAAGATATTAGAATTCCTGAACCCAGAGCAAAGAAAATTGTTAAATCAATTTCAGAAAATCAATCAGAATTAAAAATTATTTATAAATTAAGAAATAGTTCATTAATTCAAGAAATAAGAAATGTTCAATTCCAAGATAAATTTCCAAAAGATATTTCACCAATAAATCTAGATTCAAGATGTAATTTTCAATCTAAAAAGGTGATTTGTAATTTTGGAAATTGGGAGGCAAAATATCGAGAAAATTTTGAGATAGCCATAAAGAATAATAATGGTGAAATAATTGATAAAAAAAAAATTAAATCTCAAAAACCAATTTTAAGTGGAAAAGCAGATAATCCGTTATTGTCCACAAATTTTACTTTAGACAATTTTAAAAAAGTCTTTTATGAAAATAATTTTGTTGAATTGCTTTTAACTACATTTTATTTTACTTTTTTTGGCACTGTTGGTGCAATTATCTTTGGAATTTTGGCAGCACAATTAGTTAATCAGAATATTCAAGGCCGAACCTATATGCGTGGCATTCTTCTTTTCCCATATGTGGGACCCGTTGTTGCTTTAGCTTATACTTGGACTTTATTGTTAGACCCAAATAGTGGAACTTTAAATGCATTATTGGTTAATTTTAATATAATAGAGAAACCAATAAATTTACTGGGCCAAAAATACATAACAATGAGTATTTTAGGTTTTGAATTAAAATTAAGACTAGCTTTAACCACAGTTATATTTTTTGAAATTTGGCGTTATTTTCCACTCGCTTTTCTTTTTATTTTAGCAAGATTGCAAGCAATACCGCAAAGTTTATATGAAGCTGCGGATGTAGATGGAGCGAGCCCAATCCAAAAATTTATTCATATAACGCTGCCTCAAATTACAGCAATCATTTCAATTTTATTTATGATTAGGTTTATTTGGAACTTTAATAAATTTGAGGATATCTTTTTATTAACGGGTGGCGCATCAGGAACAAGAACACTTCCTATTAACGTTTACCAACAAGGGTTTGCTGTATCAGATATTGGGATGGGCTCTGCTGTCTCTATTGTGATTGTTATGTTGCTCATTAGTTTTATGGTTATTTATTTTAGATTAATTGGAAAAAAAGCAAATGAAATTTAAATCTCTAACAGTATTTTTGGTAATTTCATCTTTTTTTCTTACATGTATTTTGTCAATCTGGAAAATTATGTCTACACTCCAAGGTTTAAACTTTACTGATCTTAATATCACAGGAGTCTTTTTTAATGGAATTCTTTTATCTTTATTATTTGTGTTAATTGGAAATAGAATTAATCACTTAATTAAAATTTTTTTATTATCATTTTTATTTTCTCTTTTATATTTTTTCTTTAACGAAACATCAGCATATTGGTATATATTTGGAGTTTTCTTAATAACAGTATTTTTTACAAACAAATTAAAAAAATATAATATACAATCTTTAACTGAAGATTTCATATCTGAAAAAATTATTTTTGATTTTATCACCTTATTTGGAATTGTTTTTTTTGCTTTTGTAATTTTATTCCCATTTTACATTATGCTAGTAACAAGCTTCAAAACTCAAATTGCTTTATTAGTCAATCCACTCGATTTTAGTTTAGACTTTTCTAAAAGTTTTGCAGAATTATTTAAATCATATTTTGTAATTTTTGATACTTATAATTTTGGTAGATACATTTTAATTAGTTCGGCTGTTTCTATCGGAACAGTCATTGTTACATTATTATTTGCAATACCAGCGGCTTATGCAGTAGCTAGATTAAATTTCTTTGGTAAAAATTTTTTATCAACATCAATTTTAATCATTTATATGTTTCCAGCTATAGTCTTGGTGATCCCATTATATACTGTGTTTAGTCAACTAGGATTAAGAAATTCAATTTTTGGTCTATTGATAGTTTATACAGCTACGACTCTACCAGTAGCTATTTATATGTTGCAAGGGTATTTTAAAAGTATACCTAAAGAAATTGAAGATGCAGGTATCATGGATGGTCAGAGTTGGTTTGGTATAATCTTAAAAATTATTATACCATTAAGTTTACCAGCGATTACATCAGTCGCTTTATATGTTTTTATGATTGCATGGAATGAATTTCTTTTTTCTTTAATGTTTTTAGATAGCCCTAAATCTTTTACTTTATCAAGGGCTATTCAATATCTAAGCGGAGATGCCGAAACTCCGCGCCAATATTTAATGGCTGGATCTGTTATAGTTACTTTACCAGTGCTTTTTATTTTTGTATATTTTGAAAAATATTTGGTAAGCGGTCTTACATCTGGCAGTGTTAAAGGGTAGTTCTTAGTAGACAGACTAGGAGATAACTAGGAGATAGAGACGGAAAATAATTTTTTTTACTTCTTCAAAACTCTTGTGTATTAATATAATAACAATAACAAAAAAAATAACGACGTGCCCTCGTGGTGAAATTGGTAGACACAAAGGACTTAAAATCCTTGCCCTTTTGGGAGTGCCAGTTCGAGTCTGGCCGAGGGCACCACACAAATGAATATAAGTAATCTTTACGAAATACAAAAAATTCTAGATAGCAATGAATTTTTTACTAAAGAAAAAAATATTTATGTAGATAAAAGAAATAGGGATTATTCTAGTAATTTTGGATTACAATGGAACAAATTTCCTTTAACACAGCTTGATTCATATACAGGATTTCCATTAACAAAAAATAGGTTATTTGACTCTAGTGAATGGAATGTAAAAGATTTGAAAAACAAAATAGTTATTGAACTAGGGAGTGGCGCAGGAAGGTTCACAGAGATATTACTTGAAGCAGGTTGTTATATAATTTCTGTTGAAATGTCAGATGCTATTTACGTAAATTCAATGAATAACAAATCTAATAATATAATTTTCATAAAATCATCATTAAATAATTTGGATTTTCTAAGTCATTTGTTTGATTATGTTCTTTGTTACGGGGTAGCACAACACACACCAAATTTATTAGATACTTATAAAGCTTGTTTAGCTTTTGGAAAAAAAGGTGGAAAAATTTCAATTGATCATTATGCCAAAACATACTTTCCAACCACTAAGAGTATTTGGAGACCAATCACCAAAA
>CABYYE010000022.1 GCA_902523095.1 uncultured Pelagibacteraceae bacterium
GATCTTATCAATTGTTAAATCAAAAAAAGCATTTTTATTATGTTTTGGAGTAAAGGTGGTTAAAAAAATAAATATTATTATTAAACCAACAAAGTATTTTTTCATTTGTTTAGGCTTGCATTTAGCAAAATTTTTTCAACCAATTTTTCAAATGTAATGCCTTGATAATTCGCTATCTCTGGTACTAATGATAAGTCAGTCATTCCTGGTTGAGTATTTATTTCTAACAAATAAAATTGTTTTTTAAAATATTTAAAGTCTGATCTTGTTACTCCCTGACAACCAAGTGCTTTATGAGTTCTTTTTGCAATATGTAAAACTTTATTATAATCTTTTTTGTTAATGTTTGCTGGCATGATGTGTTCAGTATTTGCAGCTTTCGAATATTTTGCTTTGTAATCGTAAAACTTTCTTTTTGGTTTTAATTCAATAGCACCTAGTGATTTGCCATTTATAGTAGCAACTTGAATTTCTTGACCTCCAATAAAAATTTCAAACATTAGATTGTCATATTTTTTGAAAAGTAGTTTAGATGAACTAAATAAATTATTAACATTTTGACATATCTTCACTCCAATACTAGATCCCTCGTTAATTGGCTTCACTACTATTGGAAATTTTAACAAGTTTGATTTAATATTGCTTAAAAGTTTTTTTTTATTAAAGTTATTTTTATTTAACACAAAGTATTTTGGAGATTTTATATTATTTTTTTTGAATATTTCTTTTGAAATTGCTTTATTCATAGCGTTGTATGAACTAATTACTCCTGAGTGAGTATAAGGAATTCGTAAGTATTCAAAATAACTTTGAGCAACACCATCTTCTCCATCCTTGCCGTGGAGAGCATTAAAAATAATGTCAACTTTACTTTTGTCTATCAAATTGAGAGATTTTTTTTTTGGATCAAAAGTAGAAACTTTGTACCCTCTTTTTTTTAAAGCCTTAAAACATGCCTTACCACTGTCTAAACTAACTTTTCTCTCTCCAGATGTACCTCCTAATACAACTAAAATTTTTTTATTCTGCATTACCAATAATTTTAATTTCTAATTCGAGTTTTTCACCTGTTTTATCTTTTACATCTTTTTTGACTTTATTTATTAGTTTTTCAATATCAGAAGCTTTAGCTTGTCCACTATTTATGAAAAAATTACTATGTTTTTCAGAAATTTTTGCGTCTCCTACAGAGTATTTATCACATCCTGATTCTTTTATAAGTTTCCAAGCCTTTTTCTCTTTGTTGTTTTTAAAAGTACTACCGCCCGTTTTAACTTTACTGGGTTGAGAGTCTTTTTTTTTCTGAATTAACTCTTGTTGTTTTTTTTGAACAATTTCCTTGTTTGAAATTTTACCTTTTAAAACTGCTGAAACAATTATGTAATTTTTAGGTATATCAGACCCTCTATAAAAAAAATTAATTTCACTATTTTTAATTGTTTTTTCATTACCATTTAAATCAATTACTCTTATAGATTCTAATATATTAGAAATATCTGATCCATAACACCCACTATTCATTATTATCCCTCCACCGATTGAACCAGGTATACATGATAAGAATTCCAATCCACTTATATTATTATTAGAAGCAAAATCCGATATTTTTCTATCCAATGTTGATGCACCAACTTCGATAGTATCTTTTTCTAACAATTTAATATCTGAGAAACTAGACCCTAATTTAATTACAAGACCATTCACACCTGAATCTCGTATAAGTGTGTTAGATCCAGCACCTAAAACATTTATATAATTATTTTCAATTCTAACCTCTTTTAAAAAATTAATTAATTGTTCTCTATCTTTAGGTCTAAAAAATAGTTCAGCAGGTCCGCCTAGTTTAAACCAGCTGTATTTTGAAAGATTTTCATTTACTAACAAACTTTTCCCATATTTTTCTAATAACTGATTTTTATTTATGTTCATAATCTACTTTGTAAATTTCTCATCCATTGTGAAATAATTCCAGCTCCCATGCCTATTATTATTTCATTGCTAATTAAATTTTTTTTAAAATAATCTGATAGTTCATTTTCATTTTTTACAATTATGACTTGAGTTTTTGAATTTTTTGATATTAATTTTGCAAAATTTACTTTATTAAAATTAAACTTTTTCTTTTCTCCAGCAGCATAAATTGGACAAATTAAAACTGTATCTGATTTAAAAAATGATTTAGAAAACTCCCTTTTCAAGTAATTTACTCTTGAATATCTATGTGGTTCAAAAACAGAAATTATTTTTCGATTTTTATAGGCTTTTTTAGCTGCATCTAAAATAGAATAAATTTCCGTTGGATGATGTGCATAATCATCAAAAAATTCATTTTGATTTTTAGTTAATACTCTTGTCATCCTCCTCTGTACGCCTGAAAAATTTTTTAAAGATTTTTTAATTATTTTAATATCTACACCTAGATTTAAGCAAACAGCAATAGCAGCAGTTGCATTTAACACATTATGTTCTCCGATTAGTTTTAAGTTTATGTTTTTAATTATTCTTCTTATTTTGTTAATATCCTTATATTTGAGATCGAAAAGTGTGTTTGTGTTTTTAAATCTTAAATTATTAATTCTATAATCAGCTTTTTTTTCAAATCCATATGTTAATATATTTTTATTACTAATTTTTTTTAATAACTTTTTAATATTTTTATTATCTAAGCATAATAACGATTTACCTATTGGTGGAGTTTTATTAATAAATTGAACAAATGCTTTTTCTAAATTGCTATAATTTTTGTAAAAATCTATGTGTTCGTAATCTATGTTTGTAACTATTGAATAATTGACAGGTAGTTTTAAAAAACTTCCATCAGATTCATCTGCCTCTAAAATTGCCCAGTCACCTTTTCCAAGTTTAGCGTTATTTTTAAATGAATTGATTACACCTCCATTAATAATCGTTGGATCCAACTTCTGGTCTGATAGAATTTTTGCTACCAAAGATGTTGTTGTCGTTTTTCCATGTGAACCAGTAATTATAATATTTTTTTTTAACGCAACTACATTTGCTAAAACCTCTGCTCTCGAATAAATTGGAATTTTTCTTTTTTTTGAATATTTGATCTCAACGTTGTTATTTTTAATTGCAGATGATTTAACAACAATCGTGGCATTTTTTATATTTTTTTTTAAATGACCTTTAAACACTTTAATACCAGCCTTGGAACAATTTAATGTGTTTTTATTTTTACTGTGATCACTTCCTTGAATCTTGAAGCCCATAGTTTTCATAACCTGCGCTAAACCACTCATTCCTATGCCGCCAATACCTATAAAATGAATTATTTCCTTTTGACCAATTCTAATATTTTTCATTTGTAAATTTATTTATCTCCTCATCTATATTTTTAAAAACAGTTTTGTCAGAATATTGTCCTTGTTTAGTCTTTATCTGATCTAATAATGATGTGTCTTGGTTTAATTTTTCAATTAAATTGAATAACTTGGATTCTAAGTCTTTTTCTTCAATCAAATAACTAAAACCCTTATTTGCGTAGAAGGTAGCATTTTTTAATTGATGATTGTCTGCAGAGGAAGGTAAAGGGATAGAAATAAATGGAATTTTTGCATTAGTCAATTCTGCTAACATAGATGATCCTGATCGAGTAATCGCTAAATTAGATTTCAAAAAATAATGAGTTACATTGGTTGTAAAATTAAATACCTCAAATTCAATATTTAATTTTCGATAAAAGTTATTTAAAAATTCACTTTGTTTTGGTAAACACTGCTGAAATATCTTTAATTGAATTTTAGATTTTACACATTTTTCTATTATTAAAGGAATCTTATCTCCAAAAATTTGGGCAGCTTGACTACCTCCCAAGATTAGAATATTTAAATTTTCTTCATTGTAATTGAATTTATTTACCGTTTTCATATTTAATATTTCAGATCTAATTATATTGCCAATTTTAACAATCTTTATTTTATGTTTAGCTGAAATTCCTTCTAGTTCTTGATAAGATACAAAAATCTTTTTCACAAAAGGAAGCAAATATCTATTAGATTTACCGATGTGTAAATTATTTTCGTATAAAATTACTGGAATTTTTAGAATAATAGCTGCTGCACAAGTTGGAAATGATGAGTAACCACCCATTCCAAAAACTATATTAGGTCTATTAAAAATCAAATAAAAAAAAGAATGTATTAGACCAAAAACATTAGTGAGTAATGATAGCAATAACTTTATTAGGTTGTCTTTAAAAAGTATTGATGAAATAGTTGTTATTACTTTGATCTTTGTCGAGTTTTTTAAAAAATTAATACCTCTTTTGTCTGAAATTATTTCAACAATTTTTTTTTTTTCAGCAAAATGATTAGCTAAACTTAATGCAGGAAAAATATGTCCCCCCGTGCCTCCAGTTGCTATCAAAATTTTTTTTAAATTATTATTCATTTAGATCTAGTTTTATTTTCGTATAATTTAAAATAATCCCTGCTAAAATGGAGCTACCAATTAAAGAGGATCCTCCATAACTTAAAAAAGGTAAAGTCATGCCTGTTGTTGGTATCAAACTTGTATTCACACCTACATGTATAAATGTTTGAAATATTAGTAAAGAAGATAAGCCGCATAATGAAATTTTTAAAAAATTATCATTTTTCGAAATACAGTTCTTAATTATTCTAAAAACTATATATAAAAAAATTGAAATAATTAATATTGAAACTAACGATCCATATTCCTCTGAAATGATAGCAATTATATAATCTGTATGAGCTTCAGGAACACTATCTTTTAAAATCCCTTCACCCATTCCCTGACCCTTTAAACCTCCTAACTTTATTGCGTCTAAAGCTTGTGAAGTTTGAAAGTTGTCTCCCTTTGTCGGATCAAAAAAAGTAATAAGTCTATTAATGATATATCCAAATTTTTCCGGTAGTAAAAATAATATTAAAGATATTATAATTATAAAGGTGAAAAGAAAAGTTATAATGAATACCAAACTGACACCTGATACGAATACAGTTGCAATCCAGCTACCTATTATCAAAACTGACTGCCCTAGATCTGGTTGATCAATTAATAAAATTAATACTGAAATTAGTAAAAAAAAACTTAATAAATATTTTATTTGAGAATTTTTGAGTTTTTCTAAAGTCAAAATCTTAACTGTCATTAAAATAAAGAATGGTTTAAGAAGTTCAATAGGTTGAATTCTAAATAAGTATAAATTCAACCACCTCTTAGCTCCTTTTACTTCAACTCCAATAAATGGTACTAGAATCAATAGTAGAAAAAAAATGATGAACATCGGAAAAATTAATTTTTTTAATAAATTTGTGTTTAAAGCAGAAATTACAAACATAATCAAAATTGCCAAAGTTGTAAAAATTAGGTGTTTAGAGAAAAAGAAATAATAAGTTTTATTTAACCTTTCTCCAGCTAATGAAGAAGTTGAAGAGAAAGAAAAAAAAAGTCCCAAAAAAAATAAAATAGAAAAACCCATCAAAATATTTTTGTCAATATTTCTCCAATAATTACTAAATTCAAATTTATTAAATTCTTTTAGCATATAAATTACTTAGTCTTTTAAAGTTATTTCCCCTATGTTCAAAATTTTTAAATTGATCATATGAAGCAGCGCTTGGGCTGAATAAAATTGTACATTTTTTTTGTTTCGATAATTTTATGTCTTTTAATGCAGATATAACTGCTTGTTTTAAATTTTTTTCAATTGAAAAATTAATTGAATTTTTAATTTGATTTTTAAAAAAATTAATATTTTTTCCAATAATGTAAGCTTTTATTATATTATTTTTTAACTCATCTAAATTTATGACATCTTTATCTTTTGGTAAACCTCCGAAAATCCAGTAAATATTTCGATTGCTTGCTAAAGCATTTTTAGAAGAATTAAAACTTGTTGCTTTAGAGTCGTTTATAAAAGTTATTCCTTTTTTTTTTAAAAAGACTTCATATCTATGTGGAAGACCTGAAAATGTATTCATTGATTTAATAAATTTTTTTTCACTTATCTTTAAGAGTTTTGATAGTGAATAAACAAAACCCATGTTTTCTTCATTCATTTTAGATCTTAAATACAAATTTTTGATTTTATGCTTAATTTTATCATATAGTTTTGTATTCACGTAAAATATTTTACTTAGATATTTATTTTTAGTAATTAAACTTTTAAGTTTTTCATCTATAATTGCAAAATCATTTTCATTTTGAAGTTTAAATACCTTCATCTTTGCTCTCTTATAAGAACCAAATGTTTTATGCCAATCTAAATGATCATTTGTAATATTAAGTAAAATTGCATAATCGGGTTTGATGAACTTAGAGTGAGAAAGTTGGAAAGAAGATGCTTCGATTACAAAATAAACATTTTTTTTGGCTTTGAAATTTAAAATTGGATTGCCGATATTGCCTCCAAGGTTTGATTTGTATCTATTTTTCTTTAGTAAGTGATTGATCATTTTACATGTTGTTGACTTACCATTTGAACCAGTAACGACTATCGACTTGAATCTAGTTCCGCTTAGATATAGTAAATCTATATCAGTAATTACTTTATTCCTAAATTTTGTTAAATTCTTTTTGTGCTGACTATTATTTATACTTATACCTGGGCTTAACAATATATAGTCTACTTTAGCAAATATCTCTGCTAAATTTTTATTTTTGATAACCTTAAATTTTTTTCTAATTTCTTTATTATCATCCCATAAAAAGTAATTGCGTACATTATTTCTCTTCAGATATTGAATAATTGATTTACCTGTTGAACCTAGACCAAAAACTAGAAATTTTAATTTTTTAAGATTAAATCTTTGTAACATCTACTAACGTAACTTTAAGGTAGCTAAGCCAATTAAAGCCAAAATTATTGCTATAATCCAAAACCTAATTACTATTGTTGATTCAGCCCAACCTTTTTGCTCAAAATGGTGATGAATTGGAGCCATCTTAAAAATTCTTTTTCCAGTTAGTTTAAATGAAATGACTTGAATTATTACTGAAACTGTTTCAAGTACAAACAATCCTCCAATAATTGCTAATACAATTTCATGTTTTGCAATTATAGCTACTGCTGCTAAAGAACCGCCAAGAGATAAAGATCCAGTATCTCCCATAAAAATTTTTGCTGGAGGTGCGTTATACCAAAGAAACCCAAGACAAGATCCTACAATTGAACCACAAAATATTGAAAGCTCTCCCACATCAGGAATATATTGTAACTTTAAATATTCAGAAAAAATAGTATTACCAACCACGTATGAAATTAAAGTAAAAGAAAGTGCCACTAACATTACTGGCACTGTTGCCAATCCATCTAAACCGTCAGTTAAATTTACAGCATTTGATGAACCAATAATTACAAATAAAGCGAACGGAATAAAAAATAAACCCATCTGCCAAATTAAGTTTTTAAAGAAAGGAAAGTAAAGATTGTATAGATATTCGTGATCTGAATAATTAATCAAAATAATTAAAGCAAATAAGCTAATTATTAATTGACCTAAAAATTTCAATTTTGCATTAAGACCTCTGGAATTTTTATATTTAATCTTGAGCATGTCATCAGTAAAACCTAGTAAGCCTAAGCTCATAGACACAAAAATTAATGTCCAAATATAAATATTATTAAGATCTGCCCATAACAAAGTACTAGAAATAATTCCTATAATGATAATAACTCCGCCCATTGTAGGTGTTCCAGTCTTTTTAATGATATGGTCGATTGGACCATCTCTTCTTATTGGTCCAGAAATCATTTTTTCTGAAAAAATCTTAATTAGTGGTCCTCCAATTAAAAAAACAATAGTTAATGAAGTTATTACTGAAAGACCTGTTCTGAATGTTAAATATTTAAAAACATTTAAAAAAGAATATTGATCAATAAATGATGTAAGTAAGTTAAATAACATTAATTTTTCCTCTAATCATTGCGTTAGAAATATTTTTTAGCCCTGTCGCATTAGATCCTTTTATCATCAAATAATCATTATTAGCGATTATATTCTTCAAAATTAAGTCAGCATCTTGATTGCTTTGAAATATGTTTCCGCACTTTTCTTTTTTTAAATTTTTATAGGTAATAATGCTTTTTTTACCTTTAATGAAAACTTTATCTATATCTGAACTGTTAATAAGTCGAGATAGATCTTTATGATATACTAATGATTTTTTTCCTAATTCAAGCATATCTCCAAGAATAAGATATTTTTTAAAATTAGTTTTTTTTATATCTGAAAAATTATTGATAGCATTTTTCATTGAAAGTGGATTAGCATTATAACTTTCATCGATTAAATTAAATGTTTTTTTATATCTTTTTATTCTATACAATTTGCCTCTACCATCGGAGGGTTGAAGTGCCTTAAAAAAATTTAAAACCTTACTAAAATTTAATTTAAGTTCTTTTAACACTGCAACTGAAGCTAAAACATTGTGAATATTTAAGTTTGTGGTCTTTATTTTAACAACTTTTTCATTAATCTTTATTAGAAGTATCTTATCATTCTTTTTTTTAATAACCTTTATTAAATGAATATCTGAGTTTTTTGATCTACCGAATGTGATCACTTTTAAATTTTTAAGTTTAGCTTTTCTTCTTAAAAATTTAAAAAACTTGTCATCTTTATTCAAAAAAATAGATCCATCTTTTTTAATATTTTCAATTATTTCACTTTTAGCAATTGCTATATCTTTTATGTTTTTAAAGTTTTCTATGTGAGCTTCGGCTATATTTGTAATAATAGCAAAATCGGGTTTAATGAGTTTTGATAATTTTCTTATTTCACCCGCCTTGTTCATACCTACCTCAAATATTCCATATTTATGCTCAATTTTTAAATTAGATAAACTTATCGGTACACCTAAATCGTTATTAAATGATCTGGGTGAAGAAAATGTTTCTCCATATCTTTTTAAAAGCCCATAAAGCATATTTTTTAAAGAGGTTTTTCCTGCACTTCCTGTAATTGCTATAATCTTTGCGTTAGAATTCTCTCTTTTTCTTAAAGCAAAATTATTTAAAAAAGTTTTAGGCTCTTTTACTTTTATTATTTTATTTTTATATTTTGAATTTATTTTGGTGCAAATTGCATAACTTGCACCTTTTTTTATTGCATT
>CABYYE010000023.1 GCA_902523095.1 uncultured Pelagibacteraceae bacterium
CAAGCACTATCTTTAAGTTATACTTCTGGTACAACTGGAAATCCTAAAGGTGTTGTATATCACCATAGAGGATCTTACCTTATGTCAACAGGAAGTGCTGCAGCATGGAACATGCCTAATA
The DNA here is from genome assembly GCA_902523095.1 of uncultured Pelagibacteraceae bacterium. GTDB lineage: Bacteria > Pseudomonadota > Alphaproteobacteria > Pelagibacterales > Pelagibacteraceae > Pelagilacustribacter. The sequence goes on from CABYYE010000023.1 coordinate 122, forward strand.
GACTTAATTTTTTGACTATTGTTCCAATGTTTCATTGTAACGGTTGGGGATATCCCTGGACAATACCGATGCTCATAGGAAGAACAATTTGTTTAAGGAACATCGATATTAAAAAAATATTTGAGCTAATAGAAAAGTATGAAATTACTCATTTTGGAGGAGCACCAATAATTTTGAATATGATAACTGGGGCTCCAGAAAAAGATAAAAAAAGATTAAAACGTAAAGTTTTTGTATTAACGGCTGGAGCTCCTCCACCAAGTATAATTTTTAAAAAAATGCAAAGCCTTGGCTTTGAAGTTATGCACGTATATGGATTAACCGAAACATATGGTCATGTAACTCAGTGCGCTTGGAATGATTCTTGGAATATACTTAATGAAGAAAAACAAAATGAAATTAAAGCTCGTCAAGGCGTTAGATATCCCAATACCGAAGGTATTGCAATTATGAACTCTAAAACTATGAAAGAAGTTCCCAAAGATGGAAAATCAATCGGTGAGATAATGATAAGAGGAAACATAGTGATGAAAGGTTATTTTAAAGATAAAGATGCAACAGACAAAGCAATGAAAGGTGGCTGGTTTCATACGGGAGATCTAGCTGTTATGTACCCAGATGGTTATGTAAAAATACAGGATAGATCAAAAGATATAATTATATCAGGAGGAGAAAACATATCTTCAATAGAAATCGAAAATACTCTTTCTAAACATCCTTCGGTATCAATTGCAGCAGTCGTAGCTAAACCAGACGAGAAGTGGGGTGAAGTACCGTGCGCATTTATAGAAATTGTAAAAGATAAACCTGTAAGTGAAAATGAACTTATTAATTTTTGTAAAGAAACATTAGCAGGATTTAAAGTTCCAAAAAAAATTGAATTCTGTGAACTACCAAAAACATCTACTGGCAAGATTCAAAAATTTGAACTTAGGAAAAAAGCTAAAATATCGGTTTAAAATTATGGCTAAAATATCAATAGACTTATCTTGGAAAATTGGAAATGGAAAAATGACGTCTGGAAACTATTCTAATGAACATGAAATTTTTTTTTCACCAAATATTAAGATTATTGGAGATTCTGCACCTGACTGGAAAGGTAGTAAATTAAATATTAATCCTGAACAGACATTAGCTGCTTCTCTTAGCAGTTGTCACATGATGACTTTTTTAGCATTAGCTGCAAAAATGAAATGGCCTTTGATAAGTTACAATGATAATGCCACAGCTACTTTAGGAAAAAACTCTCAAGGCAAAATGTCTGTTGTAAAATTAGAGCTGAAACCTAAAATCAAATTTTCGGGTGAATTTAGCGTTGATGATTCTGAAATAAAAAAAGTTCAAGATAGAGCTCACAGATATTGTTTTATTGCAAATTCTTTGTCTGATGAAGTAAAAGTTTTGATTAATTAAAATTTCATGAACAAGAAAAAAAATAATGGAATACTAAAAACCTCAACTGATCAAGATGGGGTTCTTCGTTTAATTTTAAATAATCCTGAAAACCATAATTTGTTATCAGAGGAGATGATGTCAAATATGCAAATAGCTTTAAATGAATCAATTATTACTAAAGAAGTAAGGGTTATAATTATTTCTGCTGAAGGCGAGACATTTTCTGCTGGACATGATTTAAAAGAACTAACCAAAGAACGTCAAAATTCAGATAGTGGTAAAAGTTATTATCAAAAGATTATGGCAAAATGTTCAAAATTAATGCAAACAATTGTAAATAATCCTAAGCCTGTAATCGCTGAAATTAACGGCGTTGCGACTGCTGCTGGTTGTCAGTTAGTTGCAAGTTGTGATTTAGCTTATGCTAGCAACACATCTAAATTTGCTACACCTGGAGTAAATATTGGTTTATTTTGCTCTACACCTATGGTTGCTGTTTCAAGAAATATATCTAACAAACATTCTATGGAAATGCTTTTAGGAGGAGATTTAATTTCCGCTGAGAAAGCAGAAAAAATCGGATTAATAAACAAATCAGTGGATGAATCGATTTTAAAAGACCAAACTTTAAAAATTGCTCAAAAAATATCAAAAAAATCTGCTCTAACTCTTAAAATTGGTAAAGAAGCTTTTTATAAACAAATAAATATGTCTTTAACTGATGCTTATGAATATGCATCAAAGGTAATGGTAGAAAATATGTTAAAACTAGATGCAAAAGAGGGCATTGAAGCATTTATAAAAAAAAGAAAACCTAATTGGCAAGATAAATAAATTCTAATTACAAGAGGAATAAATTTGGATTTTTTAATAGATGATAATAAAGTTTTTTCATTGGACACCGGTGAAAAATTTAATGATAAAAAAAATACGCTAATATTAATTCATGGTAGTGGACAATCTCATGTAGTTTGGTCTCTAACATCACAATATTTGTCTGATCAAAATTATAATGTCATCACATTAGACTTACCTGGTCATGGAAATTCAGAGGGAAAAAGTTTAAAATCAATTGAGCAAATGGTTGATTGGTTAGAAAAAGTAACTAATAAATTAAAATTAAAAAATTTCTATTTATGTGGACATTCTCAAGGATGCTTAATAGCTTTAGAATATGCTAATAAATATCCTGAAAAAGTAAAAAAGATAATATTTATTGGAGGTTCATACGAAATACCTGTAAATAAAAGTTTAATAGATTTAGCTCGCGCGGGCAATATGGAGTCTTTAAATTTGATGATGAAATGGGCCTATGGTAGTTCCAAACAATTCATTGGTGGAAATCCTCTGCAAAAGATTTTGAATTCTTCAAGAGAAGTTCAAGAAATATTAGCTGTAGATTTAATTGCTTGTAACAATTATAAAAATGGAATTAATGCAATAAAAAATATCAAATGTCCAACATTATTTATATTTGGAGAACTAGATAAAATGATTAGACTAGAAAAGGGGAAAGAATTTGCTAGTTTGTTACCTGAGTCGACAATACATATTATAAAAAATTGTGGTCACATGATTATACTTGAGAAAGCATTCGAAATGAGAGAAAAAATGGCAGAGTTTTTACGATTATGAAGAATTTTTTTGTATCAAAGTCGAGAAGAATTAGAAGTACCCCCTTTACTTCAAGAATAGAGAGGCAAGGAGTTAAATCATATACTGTATATAATCATATGCTTTTACCAACAACATTTTCGTCACCAGAGGAAGAATATAATCACTTAAAGGAACATGTTCAAGTTTGGGACGTTTCTGTTCAAAGAGAAATCGAAATATCGGGAAAAGATTCTTACAAATTGGTTCAACTCATGACTTGTAGAGATTTATCAAATTCATCAGTTGGACGCTGTTATTATGCACCATTAGTTGATTTACACGGAAAATTGATCAACGACCCTTTGATTTATAAAGTTGAAGAGAATAAATGGAGGATTTGTATTGCTGACTCTGACGTATTATTATTTGCTAAGGGTATTGCTGAAACAAAAGAATTTAATGTTCAAATTAAAGAAGCTGATATAGACACATTAGCTGTACAAGGTCCTAAATCATTCAAACTAATGTCAAAAGTTTTTGGTGAAAAAATAAATAATCTTCGTTTCTTTAATTTTGAGTACTTTGTCTACAATGATTATAAATATTTAATTTCAAGATCAGGGTTCTCTAAACAAGGAGGGTTTGAAATACATATAGACAATATAGAAGCAGGATTAAGATTGTATGATTATTTCTTTGAAATAGGCAATGAATTCAATTTAAAACCTGGTACACCAAATCACCCTGAACGTATTGAGGGCGGTTTATTGTCATATGGAAATGATATGGACTTAGGCGATAATCCTTATGAGTGTGGATTTGACAGGTATATAAATTTAGAATCAGATATAATGTTTTTGGGAAAAGAAAGCTTAAAAGAAATCGAACAAAAAGGAGTCAGCAGAAAATTAATGGGATTAAAAATAGAAACTAATTCATTAGTAGTAAATAAATGGTTACCATTGCTAAATAAAGATAATATTGAAATTGGTGAACTTAGATCTGGTGCTTACTCACCAAAATTTAAAAAGATTGTTGGAATTGGAATGGTAAAAAAAGAATACTGTAAAGAAGGAGAAAATATTCTTGTAAATTCTGATGGAAAAATTTTATCAGGAGAAGTTTGCAATTTACCCATTATATAGATTATGAAAAAAGCAAAAATTTACATTCCCTCAAAAACAGCTACGCAATCAGGTAAAGGAAAACAAAAATACTGGATATTGGAATTTGAGACTAAGGATACTCGAATAAATCCTCTTATGGGATGGGAAAGTTCGACAGATACTATGAGAGAAGTAAATCTAAAGTTTTCAACAAAAGAAAAAGCTGTAGAGTATGCAAAAAAAAATGGTATTTCATTTAAAGTTTTGGCCCCCAAAAAAAAAGAGTTTGTTATTAAGTCTTATTCGGATAACTTTCTTAAAAATTAAATATGTGGCGTAGTTTTTTTAAAGATAAAAAATGGTTTTATTGGTCATATGGTGGAGGGGCTTTTATTCTCTTATTATTAGTCACTCAAACATATTTAGATGTTTTATTTAACAGCTGGTATAAAGATTTCTATGACATATTACAAACTGCGGAAAAGCGTGATATTTCTGAATTTTGGAATTCAATCGAAAAGTTTTTATATATTGCTCTTCCGTATGTTACTATTTTTGCTTTTACTAATTGGTTCACAAGATTATGGGCATTTAGATGGCGTGAAGCAATGACATTTTCTTATATGCCCTATTGGAGGGCTACTGAAGCTAAAGTAGAGGGTTCCTCTCAAAGAATTCAAGAGGATTGCATGAACTTTGCTAAAATTGTTGAATCTATTGGTCTTCAAGTTGTTAAAGCGATTATGACGTTAATAGCTTTTATTCCAATTTTATGGGTTCTCTCATTTAATGTAACAGTTCCTTTTTTAGATAATATTTCAGGTTCTTTAGTATGGGTAGCTTTAATACTTAGTATTGGAGGAATAATTATTAGTTGGCTCGTCGGTATTAAATTACCAGGTTTAGAATACAATAATCAAAAAGTAGAGGCAGCTTTTAGAAAAGAATTGGTTTACGGAGAAGATGATCGAAAAAATTATGTACAAGTACCAACTGTTCTTCAATTGTTTACTGGTATTAAGATTAATTATCATAGACTATTTTTACACTATGGTTACTTTGATTTGTGGGCTATTTGGTATAGGCAATTATTTGTTATAGTTCCTTTTTTGATAATGGCTCCGGGTTTATTTACAGCTGCCTTTACTTTGGGTGTAATGATGCAGGTTGTTAATGCTTTTGGTGAGGTAAAAGATGCATTTTCTGTTTTTTTATACAACTGGACAAGAATAACAGAACTAAGGTCCATACATAAACGACTAATGGAGTTTGAAAATGCTATTAATTACGATAAAATAAAGTTGAGAAAACCTAGAAAATCTGATGTAAGAGTCTAATGGAGCTTTATATAAAGCTATTCGATGTACTTTTTCCTGTATTTTTTGTTATAGGTGTTGGTTATTATCTTGGTGTAAAAGATCCAAAATTTGATACTAAATTTATAACAAATTTTGCAGGCAATATTGGAACTCCTGCAATGATATTTTATACTATCACCACTACTGGTGTTACTTTAGCTGTTTTTGTTGAATATTTTATATATGCCTTAATTGTAATAGGTGGATTTTCTTTGATAGGTTTGTTTTTTTTATTCATTTTGAAAAAAGATATTGTTAGTGAATTACCTCCTTTAATCCTACCTAACACCGGAAATATGGGTGTTCCAATATGTTTATTTGCTTATGGAGCTAGTGGATTAGGCGTTGCTTCAGCTATCGCCTCAGTAATAATTTTACTTCACTTTACTGTAGGTGTTCTATTAGCAAAAAAAAGTTTTTCATTAAATATTTTAATTAAAAATGTTCCGATATATGGAATTATTGTTTCAGTTATTTTTTTATATTTTGAATGGGATGTTCCAGGTTTTTTAGAAAACACTACTTTTCTTTTAACATATACCACTATATTTCTTGTTTTAATGTCTCTGGGTATAGCTCTCTCAAGGTTTCAAGTAGTATCTTGGACTAAAGCTTCAATATTGGGTGCTGTTAGAGTTATAGCGGGTCCATTAATTGGTTTTGCTTTAATTAGATTTCTTGGATTAGAGGGTTTTTCTGCAGGAGTACTATTAATTCAATGCTCTATGCCTAGTGCAGTTTTAACTTATTTAGTTGGTTCAATGTACTCTGAGAGAAAGGTAGTAGATAGTGTAGCAAGCGTTATCGTAACTTCTACTTTGATGTCCTTAGTTACAGTTCCTATTGTGGTTTTTTATTGTTTAAAATATTTTCAATAAATACAATGACTTACATAAAGATCTTAATGTATAAAATTAGGATATATGTAAGTACTATTTACCAAAAAATGTGAAAAATGAAATAAACATTGAAAAAACTGGGTTTTATAAGGTAGAAAAAAATTAAATAGATAATAGAAAAACAAAAAAAACTAGTATAATAAGGAAATTTAATAGAAAATATTCTAAATATGAGTAGGGTAGAGTGTTTTATTGTTAATTATCAAGGTTTTTAGACATACTTAAATCCCTTGATTAGCAATAATTCTAGAAGCTTTGCATTTAAGGAATATGCCATTTAAACGGCCGTAGATAGCGATTTTTTTGCGACTTTGAATTGTATGGTGCAACTTATTAGGGAAAAATCAAATATAGTTGTAAAAAATGGCAAATCCGACAGAACGCCCGTTAAATAACAATTCTAGAGCATTATGCCTTCCTTTTTTAGTAAATTTCTCTTAGTTTTGATACCTCCTTTAGCTGAATAGCCTCCAAGCTTCCCATCAGTTCTTATTACTCTATGACAAGGAATTTTTAGAGGATAGGGGTTTTGACCTATTGCATTGGCTACTGCACGAATAGATGACGGTTTACCAATAGCTTTAGCCACCTGACTATAGGTTTTTACACTCCCCTTAGGAATACTTCTTAAAAATTTCCATACTTTTAACTGAAATTTAGTACCTTTAAGCCTCATTAATCAATAATTAGGTAAATTGTGAGAGAAATACCAATTAAAAATATTGTTATTAAGCCTAAAGCAATGTTTTTTTTATTTTTAGAACTTGAAATTGTCCAAAAATATGAGATTCCATAAATTGTAGCTATAAATATTGCTATAGGAAGGATAAATTTAATCATTGTTTACGCGGGTTTTGGCTTGATTCGTTAAAATTTGCAAATCGCTTAGAACCCTTGTTTGGCCCAACAAATATGAGTGTCCAAGCTGTTTTTCCCTCTGGAATCGTCAAACTATGTGTATCTGAAGCTTTTTTCAGACCAATATAACCTGGGCCTCGCCAAAACCGACCCTTTTTAGTCCTTTCCCAATACCCACCTTTAAGCACTACCGTCAAATAAGACCAATAATGATCATGCAAATCTCCTAAATCACTTTTAAGTATCTTATGAATGAAGATATTGATTGGAAACCACTTTGGTCTTTTTCTAAACAACAAATAATATCTAACCATAAAAGGTTTAGCCTTTGAATAGTCTGGCCAGCTAGGACCACGGTCTAAAAGTAATCTTTTTCGATTCTCAAACATAATTTATTCTAAACACTTGACACTAGAATTCATCTAAGATATTACTAACGATAATTAATGGTTATCAATAGTAATATATAGAAAATTATGAAAGATCTAGTAACTGATATAAAAGCATTGCAAGAAGAAACTATAAAAAATCTTCGAACTTCTAAGGCAAATAATACCATAAGAGCTTATAAATCAGATTTTAAAGATTTTGGATTATTTTGTGTTAAAAATAACTTTAAAAATCTACCATCAGAGCCAAAAATAGTATCTTTATACTTAACTCACCTATCAACAAAAGAGGTAAAATTAAGCACTATTAAACGAAGGTTGGTATCAATTGGGGTTATACATAAAATGAAAGGTCACTATCTTGACACCAAACATCCAATTATTGTTGAAAATTTAATGGGCATAAAGCGTAGAAAAGGAACGGTGCAAAAAGGTAAAAAGCCTATATTAATCAATGAATTAAAAAAAATACTTAAAGTTATAGATGAACAAAAAATTGAAGATTTAAAAAAATTGAGAGATAAATCAATAATATTAATAGGATTTTCAGGAGGTTTCAGAAGAAATGAGATAGTTTCATTAGATTATGAGGACTTAGATTTTGTCTATGAGGGGCTAAAAATTACAGTTAGAAGGTCTAAAACAGATCAATTTGGAGAGGGCTCAATTAAGGCTCTACCCTATTTTGAAGAAAGCCTGTATTGCCCAGTTACAATCTTAAAAAGATGGTTAAATATATCAAAAATAACAAAAGGGCCAATTTTTAGAAGATTTTCTAAAGGATCAAAATTAACAATTCATAGATTAACAGACCAAACAGTCGCGTTAATCATTAAA
>CABYYE010000024.1 GCA_902523095.1 uncultured Pelagibacteraceae bacterium
AAATTCCTTTAGATAGAATCTTAGTTGAAACAGATTCCCCGTACTTATCTCCCGAACCGCTTCGCGGTAAATCAAATGAACCTAGTCATATAGTACATACAGTAAAGTTTTTATCTTCATTGAAAAATATATCATTTGATGATTTTTCGAAAATTACTTCAAAAAATTTTTTCAAACTTTTTGGTAAACTAACTTGAAAAATAAATTTACTATTCTTGGATGTGGTAGTTCCTTAGGCAGTCCGTGGATTACTAATTATACTGGTAAATTAAAAAAATCCAATAAAAATACGAGAACAAGATGTTGTGCTCATATTAATTTTAAAGGTCTTTCAATTTTGATAGATACGTCACCAGACATTAAATCACAATTCTTAAAAAACAATATTAAGTCACTAGATGCCATTATGTATACACATGAGCATGCTGACCAAACTTCAGGAATATTTGAAATGCGCCCTTTTTATTGGATGAATAAAAAAAAAATTCCAGTTTTTGGAAGTAAAAGAACAGTAAGTGCTTTGATCAACAAATACACCTTTTGTTTCAAACCAAAATCAGGTTATAAACCAATAATGTCTGCTAAGACAGTCAAAAATAATTTTATTATAAAAGTAGGTAGTAAAAAATTCAAAGTTAAAGCTTTTGATGTTATTCATGGAATGATTAAAGCTACTGGATACTTATTTAATAATATTGCCTATATAAGTGATTGTAACAAAGTACCCAAATCTTCTTTAAAAAATTTATTGAATCTTGATTATCTGATTGTAGATTGTCTAAAACATTCAAAACATCCTTCACATTTTAATTATGACGAAGCTTTGAGTTTAATAAAATTAGTAAAACCTAAAAAAACAATTTTAACTAATTTACATACAGACTTAGATTATAATGTTCTTAAAAAGAAATTACCTAAAAATATTCTTCCTGCTTATGACGGGCTTAGCTTTAATTTTTAATTTCAGTATTAATTAAATCAATAAATTTTTTTGAGTTTGGTTTTGTAAAAGAAGCAAACGTATCTACAACTTTTCCATTTTTTCCAATAATTATTTTGTGAAAATTCCATTTTGGTATTGCTCCTATACCGTGGTTTTTTTTTGCCCATCTATAAAACGGGTGTGCGGATTTCCCAATTACATCAGTTTTTTCTGCCATAGGAAAATTTATTCCAAAATTGGTCTCACAAAAATCTTTTATTTCTTTATTAGAACCTGGTTCTTGCTTAAAATTATTTGTTGGAACTCCAATAACAACTAAATCGTTATTTCTATAATTAGTCCAAAGGTCCTGTAAAGCCTCATATTGAGGTGTGTAACCACATCTACTTGCAACATTAACTACAACTATTACTTTATTCTTATAGTCTACCAAATTTATCTTTTGGCCATCAATGCTGTTAAAAGTGTAGTTATAGGCTAAATTATCATAATTAGCTGATGCTTTGGTAATAAATCCAAACATAAATATTAATAAAATAATCTTTTTAATCATCATTTTACTTTAAATGCTTTTAAAAAAGCATCCATAGGCAATATGACACAATTTAATCTGCTTAAGTTTTTTTGATTTAATAATTCTGAAAATTCCTTTAATTTTTTTGGAAATTTATATTTTTTATTTTTTTTAAACTCTTTAATCATATTTTTAATCTCTATAGTTAAGTCGCTTATTTTTGCGTTTTGAACTCTTTTTGAAAATAAACTAGCCGATGCTTCACATAAAATACATGACTCAGTTTCATATCTCATAGATTTAATTTTAGTTTTGTCTGCAATAAATTCTGCTTTAATAAAATCTCCACAAAGAGAATTTTTTACAAATGATTTGTGAGTATAACTATTTTTCAACCCAACGTTTTTTGTAAAAGAAGCAAATTTTAATATTTTTGAATTAATCATTTTTTTGAAAAAAGAAGTAATAAAAAATAACCAAATAGTGTTGAAAGAAGTGATCCTGTTAATACTCCAATTTTTACTCCATCCATATAGCTCAAGTTATTAGCAAATGCTAAATTTCCAACGAAAAGACTCATAGTAAAACCTATTCCTGTTAGTATTGAAACTGCGTAAAAAGCTGGCCACGTCGAATTATTAGGCTTGTCTGCAAATTTTAATTTAACAGAAATATATGAAAGTAAAAATACACCAATTTGTTTTCCAAAAAATAAACCTAAAACAATACCTAATGGAACTGGAGTTAATAAAGTCGAAAATGTTAGTCCTTCTAAAGAAACACCGGCATTAGCAAAGGCGAATATAGGCATGATACCAAAAGCAACATAAGGAGAGAGACCATGTTCCAGTTTTAATAACAATGAGTTTTTATTTTTTTTAATATTATGAGGAATTGTAAGAGCTAGTAATACCCCAGCAATTGTTGCATGTATACCTGATTGATGAGTGAAGTCCCACAATACTAAACCGACTAATAAATATGGTAAAAAGTTTATAGTTTTAAATTTGTTAAGCCCTACTAGAACAATTACAGATATAAACATTAGAATTAAAAATTTTATTTCAATGTTTCCTGAATAAAAAAATGCTATGATAACTATTGCACCTAAATCATCTATAATCGCCAATGCCGTTAAAAAAACTTTTAAAGAAATTGGAACTCTTTTTCCCAACAATGATAAAACTCCTAATGAAAAAGCTATATCAGTTGCTGAAGGTATAGCCCAACCACTCAAAGTTTCACTATTTGAATAATTTATTACTATATAAAATAAAGCAGGCACAACCATTCCTCCAACAGCACCAATAATTGGTAACAAAGCTTGTTTGGGATTCGAAAGTTCACCTTGTAAGAATTCTCTTTTTATCTCTAGGGTAACAAAAAAGAAAAATATTGCCATCAAGACATCATTTATCCAGTGTAAAACACTAAGCTTTAATCCAAAATCTTTTGTACCTAAAGTTATATATTTTTCTAATGTAGAAAAATATAAATCACTTAAATTGCTATTACTTATAATCAAAGCAAGTATAGCTGAAAAAAGTAACATCAAACCTGATGCAGCTTCAAGTTTGAAGAAATACTTAAATGGTTTTGTAATCTGTTGGATCATAGCTATTATTTACTTCTATAGAGGCTATCTTTCAATTGCCAAAAAGGCATAATTAACCTATAAAAACAGTCGTTCGGGGCGTAGCGCAGCCTGGTAGCGCATCTGGTTTGGGACCAGAGGGTCGCAGGTTCAAATCCTGCCGCCCCGACCACTCATTATGAATATTAAAAAAGTTGTTGTTATTGGCTCTGGTACAATGGGAAGTGGAATAGCCGCTCACTTATGTAATGCGGATATTCCAGTTATATTATTAGACTTAAAAACTGAAATTGCAGAAAAGGCAAAAGAAAGAATTTTAAAATCAAGACCACCTTTATTATTTGAAAAAGACAAAATTAAAAGTTTGACGGTTGGTAACATAAAAGAAAATTTTGATAGTGTTTGCGACGCTGATTGGATAATAGAAGCAGTTGTAGAACGTATTGATATTAAGCATGATATTTATAAAAAAATTTTTAATAAAAGAAAAAAAGACTCAATAGTTTCATCTAACACCTCCACAATACCCTTAAAAGTTTTATCAGAAAAGTCTACACTTAAGGACAAACAAGATTTTTGTATTACACATTTTTTTAACCCTGTTCGTTATATGGGTTTGTTAGAAATAGTTAGAGATAAATCAAACAATCCAAACAAAATTAACTTTTTGAAAAAGTTTTGCGAGGAAAAACTAGGTAAAGGTGTAATAATTTGTGGTGACACACCTGGTTTCTTAGGTAATAGAATTGGTGTGTATGCTATGCAAGTGGCAATGACAGAGGCCATGAAGATGAATCTTTCTATAGAAGAAGCAGACGCTGTCTTTGGAAGGCCTATGGGAATACCTAAGACTGGTGTCTTCGCTTTATATGATTTAATTGGTATTGATCTTATGTCTGATGTTTTAAAAAGTTTTCAAAAAGAATTATCAAATAAAGATGAATTTCAAAAAGTTGCTGCAGGTTTACCTATTATAAAAAAGTTAATTGAAACAGGATACACAGGGAGAAAAGGGAAGGGAGGTTTCTACAGGATCAAAAAATTAGAAAATAAAAAAATATTGGAAGCTCTTAATTTAAAAAATAATGAGTATTTTGCTGTTAAAAAAATTGATTTAGAAATTGATAAAATTAATCTTTTAGAATTAATTAATAGGGATGACAAATATGGTAAATACGCTTGGTCAGTAATATCTAAAATTATTTTATATTCATCGTCTTTGGTACCCACAATTACAGATGAATATAATGATATAGATGAAGCTTTAAGATTAGGATTTAATTGGTCTATGGGCCCATTTGAAATGCTAGAGTCTATAGGGCTAAAAACTTTCTTTTCAAAGATTAAAGATGTAGACGATAATAAATTTTTAAAGAGTCTTAAAGATAAAAAAATAGAGAGTTTTTACGATGAACGTCAAAAATATACAGATTTACAGACTCTTGGAAAGATAAAAAAAGCAGTTATAAAATTAGAAAAAAATGATTCAGCGGAAATATTTAGATTTAAAGATTTTAACATTGTTGAATTTAATACAAAAGCAAATGCCTTGGACTATGACTCCATGGATGCTTTAAAAAAGGCTACAGACAAACCTCTTATAATCATAAATGAAAGTATGCAGTTTTCTGCTGGTGTAAATCTTAATTACGTAATGAAATTTATAAAAAATAATGATTTAAAATCTGTTGAAAAATTCATTAAATATTTTCAAGAAACCTGCAAACATCTAAAATACTGTAAAAATCCTGTTATTTCTGCACCATCAGGTTTAGCTTTAGGTGGTGGAGAAGAAGTTATATTACAGAGTAATTATGTAGTTTCACATACTAATATTGTAATGGGATTGGTGGAAACTATTGTTGGTTTAGTCCCAGCAGGAGGGGGTTGCAAGGAATTACTTTGGAGATGGTCGCAATCTGATGAGTCCAGTCTAGATCCAGATTATGCTCCATTAAAAGTTTTCGATATAATTGGTTATGCAAAAACTGCCTCATCTCCTCAACAGGCAAAAAAACTATTATTTTTAGATACAAATCATAATGTTATAATAAATAGAAATGAATTATTGCCCGCTGCTAGAAAATTACTTAATAATAACGTTGATTTTTCTCCTTCGAAAGAATGTAAATTTAAATTATCTGGGAAGAATGTAAGAGAAAAAATGCACAAAATACTTGAAGCATTATATAATGAAAAAAAGATTCTAGATCACGGGATGGATGTTGGTAAAGAATTAGCATATGTTTTAAGTGGCGGAGATACAGATTTAGATAAAGAAATATCGGAAGAACAAATGTATAAATTAGAATTGAACAGTTTTATGAAATTAGTCGAAAATAAAAAGACACAAGATAGAATCGTTCATACATTAAAAACAGGAAAACCATTAATTAATTAGATGACTATTTATAATGCTCCAGTCGAAGACATGATGTTTCTTTTTGATAATCTTAAAGATAACAAAAATTATAAAGAAATAGAAAAATTTAAAGAAATTAACTCAGATTTAGTAAAAGATATATTGGTCCAAGCAGCTAAAATTAATCAAGAAATTGTTCATCCTTTAGCAAAAATTGGAGATGATAGCCCATGCGTCTACGAAAACGGTATTGTTAGATCTCCCCCTGGTTACAAAGAAGCATACAAAAAATTTATAACTGACGGATGGACATCACTTTCTTGTGATCCAAAGTATGGTGGTCAAGGTATGCCAAAGACTGTCAGTACTTTTTTTGAAGAAATGTTGTCTTCAGCTAGTTTGTCTTTTAAACTGTATAGTGAATTAAGTATTGGTGCATACAATTGTATTTTACACCACGCAGATCAAAAAATTAAAGATAAATTTCTTCCTAAAATTGTTGAAGGTAAATGGAGTGGAACAATGTGTTTGACCGAGTCACAATGTGGAACAGATTTAGGGTTAATCAAAACTAAGGCTGTTAAAAATGATGATGAATCTTTTTCTTTAACAGGTCAAAAAATATTTATTACATCTGGTGATCATGATTTAACTGAAAATATAATACATTTAGTTTTAGCTAAAATTCCTGGTGCACCTCAAGGTACAAAAGGAATTAGTTTATTTCTTGTACCAAAATTTAATGTAAAAGATAATGGTTCTATAGGCTCAAGAAATGGGGTAAGTACTTTGTCGATTGAAACTAAAATGGGTATAAAAGGCTCACCAACATGTGTTTTAAGTTTTGACAATGCTAAAGGTTATTTGATTGGAAAAGAGAATAAGGGCTTAAGTTCAATGTTTACTATGATGAATCTGGAAAGAATTATTGTAGGAATACAAGGTTTAGGTATTGCAGAAACTGCTTATCAAAATTCCTTAGCCTATTCAAAAGAGAGAAAACAGGGAAAATCAAATAATAACAAAAATAATGAAGCTGATTTAATAATTAAACATGCTGATATAAGAAGAAGTTTGATGAGCATGAAGTGTTTGATAGAAGGTCAGCGATCTTTAGCTTTTTGGTTATCACAACAAGTAGATGTAAGTTTAAACCACTCTAATCAAGAAATTAAAAAAGAAGCTGATGAAATGGTTTCTTTAATGACTCCAGTAGTAAAATCCTTTTTTTCAGATACTGGTATGGAAATAACAAATGAAGCTATTCAAGTTTTTGGTGGATACGGTTACACTAGAGACCAAGGCATCGAACAGTTATATCGTGATAATAGAATTACACCGATTTATGAGGGAACGAATTCAGTTCAAGCAATAGACTTAGTATTTAGAAAAGTTTTATCGAATAAGATTTTAGATAAATTCGTTATCTTAGTTCGAGATGAAATAAAAAATAAAAGTGACAATCCTGAATTAAAAAGATTAATTGATATACTTGAAAAAAAAATAATTATTTTATTAGATTTTGCTAAATGGTTAGAAAATAGATTTAAAGTTCAAAAAGATGATGTAAGTGCTTCTTGTAATGATTTTCTGAAAGTTCTTGGTTATGTAGCTTTGGGGTTTTCGTGGTTAAAAATGACGAAAATTAGTTTTGAAAATTCAAATAAAAACAAAGATTTTTATTACGAAAAAATTAATACAGCTAAGTATTTTTTTGATAAAATACTGCCAAAAGTTGATGCCCATTATCAATCAGCTATTTCTGGGAGCGACAGTATTATGAAAGCAAAATTCCATTAATAATAATGAGTGTATACGAAAAAAATTTAGATAAAAATAAAGCTAATTTCGTGCCCTTAACACCACTCACTTTTTTAAAAAGAGCGAAAGATATTTATCCAAATTATGAAGCTGTTATTTATGAAAATAGAAAGTATACCTGGATAGATGTTTATAAAAGATGTGTTAAATTTGCAAGTGCTTTAAAAAAAATTGGAATAAAAAAAGGAGATACGGTATCTTTCCTAGCATTTAATACTCCTGAGATATTTGAAGCTCATTACTCAGTTCCAATGACTGGTGCAGTTTTAAATACTATAAATATTCGATTAGATGCTAAAACCATTTCTTATATCCTGGAACATGGCGAAGCAA
>CABYYE010000025.1 GCA_902523095.1 uncultured Pelagibacteraceae bacterium
CAAATTTTTTAGCTCCTGGCTCAGGAGATAAATAGGCTGTTCCAATTATTGGAGACTTAATTCTAATCCCGTTATCATTTGTTTCACTTAAGACTGTTTTATTTGGAGAAACTCTTGCAGCGGTTTGAATTTGTTCTATTCCTTTTAAAGACTTAGAGACTTTAATTTTTGTTTGACCCTCTTGATACTCAAGCTCTGTTAGCTTAAATTCATCTAAATGACTAACTAATTCTTTTATAAGTTTTTTATCAATTTTCATTTTTTAAATAAACCTTCATAGCTCTAAGAGCCATTATATAACCTTCTGTACCAAATCCACAAATAATTCCAGTAGCTAATTCACTAATTAATGATTTATGCCTGAATTCTTCTCTTTTGTAAATATTGGTAATATGTAGTTCAATTATAGGTATTTTAAGAATTTTTAAAGCATCGTGAATAGCAACTGAAGTGTGTGTGTATCCTCCAGCGTTTATAACCAAACCGTCTTGATGATCTCTAGCTTTTTGAATTTCATTAACGATTTCTCCCTCGATATTCGACTGAAACATTGTAAGTTTAATAGTGTTTTTATCAGCAAATTGATTACAATTGCTTTCAATATCTTTAAGAGTATTTTTTCCGTATTTATCTTTTTCTCTTTCACCTAAAAGGTTGAGGTTTGGACCGTTAAGAATTATAATTTTATTCATTATTAATTTATAGATAAATTGATTAACTCAATTATGGCAAAAATACAATTAAATGGAAGAAAAATCGTTATAAAACCTAAAACTAACATTTATACTTTATTAAAAAGATTTAAGCTTGATAAAAAAAAAGTAGCGGTTGAGTACAATGGAACTATTATTTCAAAGATCGCTTTTAAAAAGAAATTTTTAAAAGAAAAAGACAAAATAGAAATAGTTCACTTTATTGGAGGAGGATAATTTGCAAAAAGATATATTTAAAGTTGCTAATAAAAAATTTAATTCTCGTTTAATAGTTGGAACTGGTAAATATAAAAATTTTATAGAAACAGCTAAAGCAATTAAAGCTTCAGGTGCAGATATAGTTACTGTTGCAATAAGAAGGATTAATATTCTAGATAAAAACAAACCAATCCTAACAGATTATCTTAATCCAAAAAAAATAACTTTTTTACCGAATACTGCTGGATGTTATAATTCCGAGGAAGCTCTAAGAACTTTACGTCTTGCAAGAGAAATGGGTGGATGGAAACTGGTTAAATTAGAAGTTTTGGGTGATAAAAAAACTCTTTACCCAAACATGATTGAAACAATTAAATCCACAAAGATTCTTGTTAAAGAAGGTTTTAAAGTTATGGTTTACTGTACAGATGATCCGATACTCGCTAAGAAATGTGAAGATTGCGGCGCATCCTCAATTATGCCATTAGCCTCTCCAATAGGTTCTGGACTAGGAATTCAAAATAAAATGAATATTTCTTTAATAATAAAACAGTCAAAAGTTCCTGTGATAATTGATGCTGGTATAGGTACTGCCTCAGATGCTTCTATTGCAATGGAAATGGGATGTGATGGTGTTCTAATCAATAGTGCAATAGCTAATGCAAAAAAACCTTTATTAATGGCTGAAGCTTTCAAAGACGCAGTAATTGCAGGTAGAAAATCGTTTATAGCTGGTAGGATGAAAAAGAATTATTTTGCGAAGCCCAGCTCTCCAAAAACAGGTTTGATCTAAGCTCTTTTTTTTCTTCTTGTCCAAAGAGTTCGTAAACTTTTAGTTTTTTTTTTTAAAGACTTGGTTTTTTTTAACTTTTTTTGATCATTCTTGTTGACAGTTTTAAACTCATCTAATTTATAAATATTCTTAGCGCTCTCGGTTACTTCATTGCTTTTATCAATATTTTCAACAATATTTAATATTTTCTTTGATTTATTTAAAAGTTCAATTTTGTATTCAGGTATTATTAACTTGGCGTCAGCGAACAAATTTATTTTGATTAAATATTTTTTTTGAAAGTATTCAATTTCTTTAAAAAATTTATTTTCAATATACAGCTTTACTTTTTCAGGGATAAAAGTTTTTACTGATTTTATTTTATCAGAAAAAGACAAAAGTTCAATTTTCTTAATTATTTTTTGTGCGAAAGAGTCTAAAGATAATATCGTTTCCCATCTAATTGAACCCTCTCTTAATCTTTGTCTAGTCATTTCTAATAATCCAAAATTGCTTATTCTTCCCACTTGAATTCTAGCTCTGTCTTTTCTAATGCTTTCTCTCATCTTCTTTTCAACAGTTCTTCTGTTGTAAAAATTTATCATATCAATAAAGTCGATCACAATTAGACCAGATAAATCCCTAAGCTTTATTTGTCTTGCAATTTCTTCCGCAGCTTCGATATTTGTATTTAAAGCAGTTTTTTCAATGTTTGTTTGTTTTGTAGATTGACCAGAGTTAATATCAATAGCTACTAGGGCCTCAGTTGGGTTTATTACCAAATACCCACCTGATTTTAATTTAACTGTAGGTTCAAAAATATTATTTAATTGTTTTTCAATATTTGCATCATGAAAAAGAGGTATTTTACCCCTATATTTTTTTATATTTTTTACATTTTTTGGCATTAACTCCTTCATAAATTTTTTAGCTTTTTGATAAGCTTCATTTCCATCAATATAAACATTCTTTGTTTCATTGTCGTACGTGTCCCTTAAAGTTCTCTTAATGATATCGCCTTCTTCATAAACCAAAGATGGGGCATTGGAGTTAAGAGCTTTTTCCCCAATTTCTTCCCAAGTTTTTAGGGTATTTTTAAAATCTTTTTCTATTTCATTTTTAGTTTTATTAGCTCCAGCGGTTCTTATTATAACACCCATACTTTTTGGTATTTCAATTTGGTTCAAAATGTTTCTAATATTTTGTCGATCTGATGAATTAAATATCTTTCTTGAAATACCTCCGCCTTTAGGTGTATTAGGCATAAGAACCGAGTACTTTCCAGCTAGAGATATAAAAGTAGTTAAAGCAGCACCTTTTTGACCTCTTTCTTCTTTTATGACTTGTATTAATATTACTTGTCCAGGTTTGATGACTTCTTGGATCTTATATCTTTTTAAACCATAAGATATTTTAAAGTCTTCTCTATATTTTTTTTTAATTTCCTCATCAGAATTTAAATTTTTTTCATCTCCATTAACTGGATTATTATCTTCAGCTGTTTTTTCTGGAATACTATCAACTTTTTTTTCATTTGATAAATCTTCGATAGTTTTATTTTTTAAATTTTCTCTAATTCTTTCTTCTGCATCTTTTATTTTTTCTTTATCCTCAGAAGGAATTTGGTAATAATCAGATTGAATATCGTTAAAGGCTAGAAAACCATGTCTAACTCTTCCAAAATTGACAAAAGCTGCTTGTAGAGACGGTTCTACTCTACTTACTGTACCAAGATAAATATTGTTCTTAAAATTTAGCTTATTCTTATTTTCAAATTCATACTCTTCAATAGAATTTTTTGATTTAAGAACAATACGTGTTTCATTAGGATGCGAGGCATCGATATATAAGTTTTTTTCCATTTTAATAGAATTCCTTTTAATGTGTTGAATTTTGTATATTTAATTTTTGACATATCTATACACTATATTATTTTTTTACTAATTGCACATATATTAATTATAGATGCCCTAAGATAGCCAAATTTAAAGCATTAATATTTAAGATGTTTAAATTCTTAAATTTTTCTATTAAATTTTTAATTATATTTGCATTAATTTGTTTATTTTTTATATTCTCCACTTTATGGTACTTTTCAATAGGGTTGCCCGATTATAAAAAACTATCAAATTATCAACCGCCAATTTCAAGTAGAGTTTACTCCTCCGACGGTAATCTTATTGCTGAATATGCCTTGGAAAAAAGATTATTTATTCCCTATGAGTCAATACCTAAAAAAGTAATAAACTCCTTTTTATCGGCTGAGGATAAAAACTTTTTTAATCACCCTGGTGTCGATGCAAAAGGCGTTTTGAGAGCCTTTCTAAAAAATTTAAAAAACATCACCACAAATAAAAGGTTAGAGGGTGCGTCTACGATCACCCAACAAGTAGCTAAAAATTTTCTTTTAACAAACGAGGTTTCTATTAAAAGGAAAATTAAAGAAGCGATATTAGCATTTAGAATAGAAAGAGCTTATCCAAAAGAGAGAATTCTTGAGTTGTATCTAAATCAAATATATTTAGGTCAAGGTACATACGGTATAGCAGCAGCAAGTTTAGAATATTTTGATAAGTCTGTAAAAGATCTTAATTATCCCGAGTCAGCTTTGTTAGCAGCACTACCAAAAGCGCCCAGTAAGTACGATCCTTTTAAATTTCCAGAAGTTGCAAAGTTTAGAAGAAATTTAGTTTTACAAAATTTAGAAAATAATAATTACATAAATAAAAAAGATTTTGAAAACTTAAAAGATACAAAAATTAAATTAAAAAGAAGAAAAATAGTAATCTTAAACGAAGCTAATTCATACACAGAAGAGGTAAGAAGATCTATTAAAGAAACCTATGGATTTAAAAAACTTTATTCTGAAGGTTTGTCAATCAGAACACCTTTAGATATTAATTACCAAATTCAAGCCATTAACTCACTCAGAAAAGGTATAGAAGCTTATGACAGAAGACATGGCTGGAGAGGTCCAATTACTAATAAATTAAAAAATCCTAATTGGAAAAATAAAGTAGATAGTTTTAAGATTGATCCAACTTTAAATTGGAAAATAGCAGAAATAATAGAAATTAATGAAAATATTGTTAAATTTAAATCTAAAGAAATCAATGGAGAAATAAGTGTAAAAAAAATTAAATGGGCTATTCCCAAAAAAAAATCGATTTCAGATAGGTTTAAACTGGGTGATATAATTTTTGTAAAAAAAGATAAAAAAGGTTGGGACTTGAAACAATATCCAAAAGTTAATGGAGGTATTGTAGCAATTGACCCTTATACTGGTGATGTCAAAGCATTAGTAGGAGGTTTTAACTTTAAATCAAGTGAGTTTAATAGAGTCACCCAAGCCAAAAGGCAGCCTGGTTCAGCATTTAAACCGATTGTTTACGCCGCAGCTTTAGAAAACGGTTACTCTCCTAACTCAATAATTTTAGATGCACCGTTCGTTGAAAGTCAAGGCACTGGCTTAAAAGATTGGAAACCAGAAAATTATGGAAAAAAATTTTATGGACCAACAACATTGCGAAAAGGAATCGAATATTCAAGAAATTTGATGACAGTAAGAATAGCTAAAAACCTAGGATTGAACAAAATTTTAAAATTATCAAGTGAGTTAGAAATTTATGAAGATATACCTGAGTTGCTTTCAGTATCACTTGGTGCCGCTGAAACCTCTTTACTCAATTTAACCTCAGCATATGCAGCTTTTGTAAATGGAGGTAAAAAGATTAAACCCAATTTAATAAGTAGAATTCAAGATAGAAGAGGCAAAACAATTTTTAGATTAGAAAATAAAGAATGTTTAGGGTGTGATAAATTTTCCATCGACTCAAATATTTATCCAGAAATTAATTATAGCAATGAAAGAGTAATAAGCGAGGAAACAGCTTATCAAATGACTTCAATCTTAGAGGGTGCAGTTTTAAGAGGGACTGGAAAAAAACTAAGAGATTTGAAAGTACCTCTAGCCGGAAAGACCGGTACTACAAACAAAAATTTTGATGCCTGGTTCATAGGTTTTTCTTCTAATTTAGTAATTGGAGTCTACATAGGATTTGATAACCCAAAATCTTTAGGAAAATTTGAAACCGGTTCAAAAGCTGCGTTACCAATTTTCAAAGATTTTGTGAAAAATACTCTTTATAAAGAGGATTTTAAGGAATTTGAAATCCCTGAGGGAATTTTCCTCACGTCCTTAAATTACGATACTGGTATAAAATCTTCTATAGGTAAAAAAAATACAATTATTGAAGCTTTGAAAGCCAAAGATATTAACAATATAAATAATAACAAATTAATATCTGTAGATAGTTATGATAAACTAATTCAGTTTAGACAATTTTATTAATGCAAAATTTTGAAAATAAATTAATTAAATTTGAAAAAATCCTCAATAATATAAGGGGGTATCTTTGAAAAAAATAAAACTAAAGATAGACTAAAAATAATTGAAAAAGAGCTTCTCAAAGAGGATTTTTGGAAAGATAAAGCAAAAGTTAAAAAAATAGTTAAAGAAAAAAAAAGTAGCGAGAACATTCTAAACTCATATATAAAATTCCAAGAAGAAAAAAATAATTTAAAAGATTTATATAGCTTAGCTGTAGAGGAAAAAGACGATGAAACTTTGATAGATTGTGATGCAAAAATTTCTAATTTATTAAAAGAGAGTAAAAATGCTGAAATAGAATGTTTTTTGTCAGGAGAAGATGATAATTTAGATATATATCTTGAAATTCATGCAGGAGCTGGTGGAACGGAGAGTCAAGATTGGGCAGATATGTTGCGAAGAATGTATTTAAAATGGTTTGATAAAAAAAAATTTAAGTATGAAATAATCAGCGAACATAAAGGTGAAGAGGCAGGTATAAAATCTTCAACATTAAAAGTTACCGGAGATTATTTATATGGACTAATGAGGTCAGAGTCAGGAGTTCATAGATTAGTTAGAATTTCTCCTTTTGATAGTGGTGCTCGAAGACACACAAGTTTTGCTAGTGTTTGGGTTTACCCAGCCGTTGAAGATGACATTAAAATAAATATTGAAGAAAAAGATTTGAGAATTGATACCTACAGATCTAGCGGAGCAGGTGGACAACATGTAAATACAACGGATAGTGCAGTTAGAATTACGCATATCCCAACAAAAATTGTTGTGCAATGTCAAAACCAGAGGTCACAACATAAAAACAAAGAGACTTGCTATAGAATGTTGAAAGCAAGACTTTACAAATATGAAATTCATAAAAGAGAGCAAAACAATCAAAAAGAATTAAATTCAAAAACAGAGATTGGTTGGGGGCATCAAATAAGATCTTATGTCCTTCAACCATATCAATTAGTTAAAGATTTGCAAAATAAAGTTGAAAACACAAATCCTGCTGATGTATTAAATGGGAATATAGATCAATTTATTGAAGCGGGAATAATTAATAAAAATAGTTAATGAAAAATTTTTTTT
>CABYYE010000026.1 GCA_902523095.1 uncultured Pelagibacteraceae bacterium
ACAGTAAAATGTAAAGATTGTGGTATTAAAAAATTAAGGAATAAACGTTAAAGAATTTTCCATGTTCCAGAAGCAGTTGCTACAATTTTTTCTGAAGCAAAAATCTCACTAGAGATAAAAACTAAAGTTTTTGTCCTTTTTAAAATTTTAACTTTTCCAACTAATTTTTCATTTAACTTTCCAGCTGAAATAAACTTAATGTCTAAATTTATAGTTACACATCTTTTATTTCCTGCTGCAATGTGGGCTGCATTACCCATACCCGTGTCAGCTATGGTTGCTATAAAACCTCCATGCGCTATGCCGCCAGTATTAAGAAAATTCTCTAAGATTTTGATACTATATTCAAAATTTGTATCATCTATCTTTTTAAAAGATAAATCTCCAATATTTTGCATAAATCCTTTTTTAGTTTCGTCCATAGGATTTTCTATCATAATTTGGAGCTAGTTGAGAGAAAATTACTGCTATTAATATTAATGTTATTCCAAATATTTTTAAATCACTTAAGAATTGATTTAAAAGTATCCATCCAAATATTGAAGCGAAAACACCCTCTAATGAAAAAATAATTGCAACCGGTGCAGGAGATAAATTTTGTTGACTATAAGCTTGTAATAAAAATCCTATTCCACTTGATAAAACTCCAGCATAAAGAAGTTCATTTTTTTCCATCAATAAATTTCCTAATGTTATCTTTTCAAATGCCAAAGAAGGGATAAAAGCAATTATCGATCCAATTAGGCAAGTTCCCATAGTTATAGCAATAGGATAATTAAATAGTTTTAAAAATTTTGATAAGTAAACAATATGAAAAGCCCAAAAAAAAGCTCCAAGCAAGACAAATGAATCTCCTAATCTTACTGTCACATTATCTATTTCAGTAAGTAAAAACCCTCCAATTATACAAACAAAAACCGAAGGCCAAACAGACCAATGGATTTTTTTAGAAAATAAAAAATAAGATATAGCAGGAACAATTAAGACATAAAATATTGTAAATATTGCTGAATTTGCTACATCCGTGTAAAGCAATGAGAATTGTTGTAATGCAAATCCTCCACTAAGAAAAAATCCAAGAAGAGCTAGATAAATTAGAATAATATTATAAGAAAATTTTCTTTCTTTAATTTTCTTGAATTCAAAAATGAAAAAAAAAGGGATTAATGCAATAAAACCTAAAAACATTCTTCCGGTAGTAAAAGAAAAGGGTCCGATATAATCCATTCCCATATCTTGAGCAATGAATGCTGAACCCCATAAAAATGAGCAAGAGATAGCACAGATCAAAGAGATCAATTTTTTATTCATGATGTTTATTATTGTAATTTAAATTAAACAGCAAGCTTGAAAGCGAAATCTTTACCTAAACATTCACTTAAATAAACACAAAATCTTGCCCCCTCTGCTCCATCAATTATTCTATGATCATAGGACAAAGAAATTGGTAAAATCTTTTTAGAAACAATTTTGCCTTTGGATTTAACTAATTTATCAAAACTTTTTCCTACACCTAAAATCGCGACTTCGGGAGGGTTGATAATTGGAGTAAAAAAAGTTCCACCTATACCACCTAAGCTTGAAATAGTCATAGACCCACCAAAAAATTCTTTCTTATCAATTTTTAAATCTCTACAAAGCTTACTAATTGTTTTTAGTTCCTCACCTATTTCTTGAATACTTAGTTGTTCTGCGTTTCTTAATTTCGGAACCATTAAACCATGAGGTGTATCTACTGCAAAACCAATATGAAAATACTTTTTATATATAATTTTACCTGAATGCATATCTATAGATGCATTAAAATTTGGAAATTCTTTTAGAGCACTAACCAGAGCTTTTGCAATGAATGCTAAAGGTGTGACTTTTATTTTTTCGCCGGTATAATAATCATATAGGGATGATCTAAACTGCTCCATCTCTGTAATATCTATTTCTTCGTGTTGAGTCACATGTGGAATCTCAGTCCAAGACCTTACCAAATGAGGACCAGATAGTTTCTTTACTCTTGGTATATCTTTGATTTGAATTTCACCAAACTCTTCATGAGAATACTCTTCAACGTATTTTTTTTCCTCAACTTTACCGCTGCTCACAGTAACCTGTGATCTCACAAAATTTTTAACATCATCCTCTGATACACGACCTGACCTTTGAGTTCCTTTTACTGCAGAAATATCAGCCCCAAGTTCTCGAGCAAATTTTCTTACTTTTGGGCTCGCTGAACTCTTACCACTCTTTGGAACTTCTGGAGCAGACACGGGCGTAGGATTAATTTTTTCTAAAACTTCTACCTTTTTTGGTTTTTTTTCTACTACTTTAACTTCCTTTTTTTCATCTTTTATACTTTCAGCTGAGTCTAGAGTTAAAATTGTGTCACCTTTATTAACTTTATCTCCAATAGATACATTTATTTTTTCTATTTTACCTGAGTGAGTAGATGGCACTTCTACACTAGATTTATCACTCTCGAGTGTTATGAGAGAGTCGTTTTTATTTATAGTTTGTCCATTTTTTACCAATACTTCAATAATCTCTACATCTTTGAAGTCTCCCATGTCAGGGATAGTAATTTTTATTTTTGTCATTTATAAATTAGCAGGGAAATCTCTATCTTTATCTATTTTGAATTTTTTAATAGCTTTGTCTGCATCCTTAGACCCAATAAGCTGCTCTTTTGCAAGGGCACTTAGTGTAAAAGCAACAATGTGTTCTTTATCAACTTCAAAAAATTTTCTTAAATTTTTTCTCGTGTCACTTCTACCATAACCGTCAGTTCCAAAAGAATAAAACGTTTTATCCGTGTATGGTCTTATCTGGTCAGCAAAAGCTCTTGTATAGTCTGAAGCTGCAATAACTGGTCCGTCCCGCTTATCTAAACATTTCTGTACATACGTTTTTTTTGGTTTTTCCTTAGGATTTAAAAGATTTGATCTTTCAGTTTCCATTCCGTTTCTTCTAAGTTCGTTAAAGCTAGTTACGCTCCATATATCAGCATCAATATTATATTCTTTTGATAAAATTTTTGATGCTGCAATAATTTCTCTAAGAATTGTTCCTGAGCCAAGTAATTGAACTTTTGTCTTTCCTTTATTTCCACCTTCTTTAAATAAATACATACCTTTTAAAATTCCTTCATCACTACCCTTAGGTTTTTCAGGATGTGAGTAGTTTTCATTCATAGCTGTGATGTAATAAAAAATATTTTCTTTTTTCTCGTGCATCCTTTTAATTCCTTCTCGAAATATTGTTGCCATTTCATAAGCAAATGTTGGATCATAACTAATACAATTAGGAATATTTGATGCCAACAAATGACTATGCCCATCTTGGTGTTGAAGACCTTCTCCTGCAAGAGTTGTTCTCCCTGCTGTAGCTCCAATTAAAAATCCTCTAGCTTGAGAGTCTCCAGCTGCCCATGCAAGATCCCCAACTCTTTGAAATCCAAACATAGAATAAAAAATGTATATAGGTATCATTTCGATATCATGATTAGTATAAGCGGTACCAGCAGCAATCCATGAAGACATTGCTCCAGACTCGTTAATACCTTCCTCTAAAACTTGACCACTTTTATCTTCTCGGTAAGAACTTAATTGTTCAGAGTCAACAGGCTCATATTTTTGGCCTTCGTGGGCATAAATTCCAATTTTTTGAAAAAATCCTTCCATACCAAAGGTTCTTGCTTCGTCTGGAATAATAGGAACTAATCTCGGAGAAACATTTTTATCTCTTAGTAAAGATGTCATCATTCTTACTAGTGCCATTGTAGTCGACATCTCTTTTTCACCTGTTGATTTCATGAAGGCATCAAAAATATCTTTTGGTGGTGCTTTGATTTGTTTAGCAAAAGATGATCTTTCTGGAATAAATCCTCCAAGTTTTAATCTTTTCTCTTTTAAATATTTAATCTCCTCAGAATTTTCAGAAGGTTTGTAGTATTCAATATTTTTTACTTGTTTGTCTGTAAGTGGAACTTGAAATCTATCTCTGTAATATAGTAGATCTTGTTCGTCTAATTTCTTTTGTTGGTGAGTAGTATTTACACTTTCACCTGTTTTACCCATACCATAACCCTTAATCGTTTTAGCTAAAATTACTGTAGGAGAACCTTTATTTTTCATTGCAGCATCGTATGCAGCATATACTTTGTGCGGATCGTGGCCTCCTCTATTTAATCGCCAAATATCTTTATCTGTCATTGAAGAAACGAGCTCTTTCAATTCAGGATATTTTCCGAAAAATTTCTCTCTTACATATGAACCACCTTTAGCTTTGAAGGCTTGATACTCACCATCTACACATTCATTCATACGTTTAATCAATAAGCCATTTTTATCTTTAGCTAGTAGTTGGTCCCAGTAAGTTCCCCAAATAACTTTAATTACGTTCCAACCAGAGCCTCTAAAGCTACCTTCAAGTTCTTGAATAATTTTTCCATTTCCTCTAACTGGCCCATCTAATCTTTGTAAATTACAATTAATAACAAAAATTAAGTTATCTAATTTTTCTCTCGCAGCTAATCCAATAGCTCCAAGTGACTCGGGTTCATCCATTTCTCCGTCTCCTAAAAAAACCCAGATTTTTCTTCCTTCATCTTTGACTAGTCCTCTATTAATTAAATATTTTAAAAACCTTGCTTGGTAAATTGCCATGATAGGACCAAGACCCATTGAGACAGTAGGAAACTGCCAGAAGTTTGGCATTAACCATGGATGAGGATATGATGATAGACCACCTTTATTTACTTCTTGTCTAAATCCATCTAATTGAGACGCATTTAATCTTCCCTCAAGAAAAGCTCTAGCGTACATACCAGGAGCCGAG
>CABYYE010000027.1 GCA_902523095.1 uncultured Pelagibacteraceae bacterium
GGATGTCCTTGTACGATTTAATAGAATGAGAGGTTTAGAAACACTTTGGCAACCTGGCACCGATCATGCAGGAATTGCAACACAAGCAGTTGTGGAAAAAAATCTTGAAAATGAAGGTCTTAAAAAAAACGATATAGGGAGAGAAAAATTTATTAAAAAAGTTTGGGAATGGAAAGAAAAATCAGGTGGAATAATTTTAGGTCAACTCAAAAAACTTGGATGTTCTTGTGATTGGTCGAGAACAAGATTTACTATGGACAAAGATTTGTCCAAAGCAGTAATAAAAGTTTTCGTTGAACTTTACGAAAGTGGGTTAATTTACAAAGATAAAAAACTAGTAAATTGGGATACCCAGCTTCAAACAGCTATTTCTGACTTGGAAGTAGTACAAAAAGAAGTCCAATCTCAATTATATTATATTGATTATACAATTAAAAATTCTGATAAAAAAATCACAATTGCCACTACTAGGCCTGAAACCATGATGGGAGATACCGCAATAGCCGTGAACCCTAAAGATGAAAGGTATATTAATTTAATCGGCAAACACGTTCTTATTCCAATCGTTAACAGAACAGTTACAATTATTGCTGATCATTATGCTGATCCAGAACAAGGGTCAGGTGCTGTTAAGATTACTCCAGCACACGACTTTAATGACTATGAAGTTGGTAAAAGAAATAAATTAGAAGTTATTAATATTTTTGAAAAAAATGGAAGTATTAATAAAAATGGAATTAAAGAATTTCATGGCTTAGATAGATTTGAAGCAAGAAAGCTTTTTATTAAAGAGTTGAAGGAAAAAGGCAACTTAGTTAAAATTGAAAATATTAAAAATAAGGTCCCGTATGGAGATAGATCAAACTCGATAATAGAACCTCTTTTAACAGAACAATGGTTTGTTGATGCAAAAAAATTGTCAAAAAAACCAATTAAGATAGTTAAAGATGGAAAAACTTCTTTTTATCCTAATAATTGGTCTAATACATTTTTTCAATGGATGAATGAGATTGAGCCTTGGTGTATATCAAGACAAATTTGGTGGGGTCATAGAATACCTGCCTGGTACGATGATAGTGGTAATATTTTTGTAGCTGAAAATGAAAAAGACGCAACATTATTAGCTAAGAGAAAAAATAAAAATAGAGGATTTAAATTAAGACAAGAAACAGATGTATTAGATACATGGTTTTCATCTGCATTATGGCCTTTTGCAACACTTGGCTGGCCAAAGAAAACTAAAGAACTTGATAAATTTTATCCAACCTCAGTTCTTATAACTGGTTTTGATATCATTTTTTTCTGGGTAGCGCGAATGTTAATGATGGGAAGTTACTTTAATAAACATACCCCTTTTCATAAAGTATATGTTCACGCGCTTGTCAGGGATGAAAAAGGTCAAAAAATGTCAAAGTCCAAAGGCAATGTAATTGATCCACTAGAATTAATTAATGCGTATGGGGCTGATAGTTTAAGATTTACATTAATTTCAATGGCATCTCCAGGAAGAGATGTAAAACTATCGAAAGATAGAGTTATCGGAAATAGAAATTTCATAACAAAAATTTGGAGTGCTAATAACTTCTTAAAACTTAACAATTGTAAATTAAATAAAAAAATTAATTTAAATTCAGTAAAACTTTCAATAAACCATTGGATATATAGTGAGTTTATTAGTACACAAAATTCAGTAACTAAAAGTATTGAAATATTTAGGTTTGATGAAGCCGCTAAACAAGTATATCAATTTGTTTGGCACTCTTTTTGTGATTGGTATTTAGAATTTCTAAAGCCGATCTTTAATTCCAAAAATAAAGCGGAAATAAATGAGGCAAGAGCTTTTTCTTCATTTATGATGGCAAATATTCTTAAAATTCTTCACCCATTTATTCCTTTTTTTACTGAGAGCTTGTGGTCTTTAAATGGTTACAAAAAAATTTTCAAAGATTATTTAATTATATCTAATTGGCCAAACTATAAAAAATTGAACAAATTCAATAAAAATCAAAATGATATTAATGATTTAATTGAATTAATTTCAAATATTAGGTCTACTAAAGCAGAATTAAAAATTACCCCAAAATTGTACTGTGATATATTTTTTGATGAAAAGTCAGGTAAATTAAAAAAATTGGTAAATTCGAATATAAATTTAATAAAACAAGTTGGTAGAGTAAATGGTGTTCTTAAAAATAAAGTGAGAGATAAAAATTCTTTAGATATCTTGGTTCTTAAAGAAAAGCTTTCACTTAATTTTAATGAGGATATAAATTTAGCATCTCAAAAAGAAAGAATATTACAAAAAATTGAATCGATCGCTAGGCAGATTTATAGTCTAGATAATAAGCTTAAAAACAAGGCTTATGTGACAAATGCACCTAGAGAAATTGTTCAAAATGATAAAAATTTGATTAAACAATTAACTATTGAAGATGAAAAATTAAGAAGTATTGTGTCAAGTATTAATTAAATGTCTAAAATTGATAAAAAAAAACTACCTAGTCGTCATACCTCGTTAGGACCAGACAGAGCTCCGCATAGATCATTTTATTATGCAATGGGAGAAACTGAGCAAGACGTGGCAAAACCATTTGTTGGAGTTGTCTCAACTTGGAATGAAGCCGCTCCATGTAATACTGCTTTAATGAGACAGGCTCAATCAGTCAAAAAAGGAGTCAAAAAATCTGGCGGGACTCCAAGAGAATTTTGTACAATTACTGTTACCGATGGTATTGCTATGGGACATGAGGGCATGAAATCATCTTTGATTTCTAGGGAAGTCATAGCTGACTCTGCTGAACTTACTGTGAGGGGTCATTGTTATGATGCTCTAGTTGGAATTGCAGGATGTGATAAATCGTTACCTGGTTTAATGATGTCGATGTTGAGATTAAATGTTCCAAGTGTATTTATTTATGGTGGCTCAATATTACCAGGAAAATATAAAGGTAAAGATGTTACGGTAGTAGATGTGTTTGAAGCTGTTGGAAAGCACTCTTCTGGTAAAATGTCTTCTGAGGAACTAAGGGAGTTAGAATTAGTTGCTTGTCCTAGTGCTGGAGCTTGTGGTGGTCAATTCACAGCAAATACTATGGCATGTGTATCTGAAGCAATAGGTTTGGCATTACCTTATTCAGCAGGTACTCCGGCTCCTTACGAAGAAAGAGATAAGTACGCTTTTGAAAGCGGTCAGACAGTTATGAATTTATTAATTAAGAAAATCAAACCAAGAGATATAGTGACAAAAAAATCTTTAGAAAATGCTGCAACTATTGTAGCTGCTACTGGCGGATCAACAAATGCTGCTCTTCATTTGCCAGCTTTAGCAAATGAAATAGGAGTTAAATTTGATTTAATGGATGTAGCAAAGATATTTAAAAAAACACCATATCTCGCTGACTTAAAACCTGGTGGTAGATACGTTGCTAAGGATATGTGGGAGGCCGGTGGAGTTCCGATGTTATTAAAAACTTTATATGATGGCGGTTTTATACATGGAGACTGTATGACAGTTACAGGGAAAACAATTAAAGAAAACTTAAAAGATGTTAAGTTTAATAAAGATCAAAGAGTTTTAAGAGAATATAAAAATCCATTATCACCAGATGGTGGTGTAGTTGGCTTGAAAGGAAATTTAGCACCTGATGGAGCAATTGTAAAAATAGCTGGTCTAAAAAAATTACAATTTACAGGCAAAGCAAGATGTTTTGATAACGAAGAAGATGCTATGAAAGCAGTACAAACAAAAAAGTATAAAGATGGAGATGTAATAATAATTAGATATGAAGGTCCAAGAGGAGGACCAGGAATGCGAGAAATGTTGTCGACAACTGGTGCGATTTATGGTCAAGGGAAAGGAGAAAAAGTTGCCCTAATAACTGATGGTAGGTTTTCAGGAGCCACAAGAGGCTTTTGTGTCGGACATGTGGGACCAGAAGCAGCAATGGGTGGTCCAATAGCTTTATTAAAAAACGGTGACACAATTGATATTGATGCAAAAAGAGGAACTATAAATGTAAGGCTTACAAAAAAACAATTAGCAGCTAGGAAGAAAAAATGGAAAGAAAAAAAACCATCTTTTGGCTCAGGTACTTTATGGAAGTATGCTCAAACAGTCGGACCTGCATATTTAGGTGCACCAACTCATCCTGGTAAAAAAAAAGAAGTTAAAGACTATTCTAAAATTTAATGAAAATTAGACCAGTTATTTTATGCGGTGGCTCTGGAACAAGGTTATGGCCTAACCTTAAAAGTCATCAGGCTAAACAATTTATAGATTTTGGTGGGTGGACACTATTTGGAAGAACTTTAAATAGGATTAAAAATTCGTTATTTGACTATCCAATAATTAGTACAAATAAGAAATATTTAAAAGATATCAAAAAAAACTTAAGAAAATATAAAATTAAAAATTATAGAATTGTGCTAGAGCCCTCAAAAAAAAATACTGGACCTGCAATTTTGTCATCCGCTTTGATTAAAGATATTCCAGATAGACAACCTCTAATTTTTTTATCTTCAGATCAACTTATCGAAGACCATAAAAAATTTAACAATGCAATTAGAAATAGCAAGAAGTTACTTAGCGATAAAAATATTTTTATTTTTGGAATAAAACCAAGTTCACCATCAGATCAATTTGGATATTTTATTACTAAAAAAAGAAAAAATATTTATAAAGTTATTAGATTTTTAGAAAAGCCCAATAAATCAAGAGCGAAAACAATAATTAAAAGGGGCGGATATT
>CABYYE010000028.1 GCA_902523095.1 uncultured Pelagibacteraceae bacterium
CTCAACATTATCGATCTCATTAATTTTACATCTGAGAATCTTATAATCTCTGGCATGCTCATTTGTATGTATATAGAAGTATCCTTTCCAAGAGTCTATCGAGTAGCGTACATCTTTCTGTCTTTTTTTAAATAGTGAGAGTTCTATTTTATCTGATTTTGATGAAAAAAAATATTCTTCGGTTGTAATATGATCTGAAGTTGAGATTATAAAGAAACTTTCATCTGACGTTAAGCCAATACTGCATGTAAATGTATCATCTGTTTCCTCAAATATTAATTCATCCTTATCGTTTGGTGTACCGAGCACATGCTTGTAAATTTTTCTCGGTCTGTGAAATTTATCTAATTTTGAGTAAAAAAAACTTTTACTATCCAAAGACCAAGTAATACTGCCACTTGTATTTTCTATGATATCTTTTTCATTATTATTATTTTCAAGATTTCTTAAATAAATTGTATAGTATTCTGATCCTTTTAGATCTAAAGAATAAGCCATATACCTATCACAATGAGATACGCTCACACTTCCTAAACCAAAATATTCAGACCCATATTTTTTTTTTTCTTGATCGCCATCAAAATAAATTTCTTCAGGTTTCGATCCATCGATTAATTGCCTAATTCTTTTACTATAATTTCCTTTAGCTTCAGTCTTTGCCCAGTAAAAATATTTTTTGTCTTTAAATTTCAGTGATATGTCATCTAATTTTATTTTAGACTTAATTTCACTAAAAAGTTTTTTTTGCAAATCTTTTGTATCTTTAAAATAATTGTCTGCTTGAAAATTATTTTCATCAATGAATCTTCTTACATCAGGCAATAATTTGTTAGGTTCTTTTAGTACGTCTAAAATATCAGGCTGATCTACCCAAGAATATTCATCTTTAAGCGAAATATTGTGATATTTTTTCTCACTCTCAATTCTTCTAAGTTTTGGTATATTCATAAATAAAAATTATATGAATTTAGTTTTAATTGGAATATTCATTTTTGTCATCGTTTATTTGCTATTGAACTGGTTTACCAAAACAAGTTCAAAAAAAATTGCTCTATTCATAAAAAAAATTATTGTATATTTGTCGTTATTTTTAGCTGCAATTTTTACTTTAGGAGGAAAATTTATATTTTCATTACCTTTCTTATTCGTTATTTTAAGTGGATTGAAAATAAAAGGCTTAACGGCATTACAAATGTTTCAATTATGGAGACTGATTCAATTTTTAAAAAATTCAGGAAGATTTACTCAAGGTCGTTTTAATCCACCACAAGGCTCTTCAAATTTAACAAATGAAGAAGCATATAAATTACTTGGACTTAATAAAGGTTGTTCGAAAGAAGAAGTTTTAAAAGCAGCTAATAATTTACAAAAAAAAATTCACCCGGACATGAATAGGGAAGTAAAAACTGAAAGACTTAGTCAAATAGTTAATGAGGCAAAAGAAAAAATAATTAGGACAGACTTTAGCTAATTTAATAATTTAAATGCCATTTTTATTACTTGATTAAAAGAAATTTTATCTTTTCCCAAAGTATCATGCGTTGTGGTGTCTTTTTCTCCCTCAGGTTCGACAGTAAACATTAGTTTGCTATAACGCCCGTAAGCTAATACGGGACTATCACAAAAAATAGTTAATGATTTTACACCTAGAGCTACAGAAATATGAGCCCACCCTGTATCATTACCTATATATAAATCACAATCTGAAATATTTCCTAAAGTTTCACTTATTTTTGATTTTTCAAATGATATTGAATTTTTACCTATCGTTGAGTTTTTAAACTCTTTAATCAAATCTATATCCTGTTTTCCACCAGCTAGATAAAATTTACATTTAAATTTATTAGATAGTTGATCTGCTAATCTAATATAATTTTTTATATTCCACCTTTTGGTAGGACCAGAAGCGCTAATTCCTAGGCAAATATTTTTGAATTCTTTGTTTAATGAATAAGTTTTTTTTTTTATTTCTAATTTAGGTTCTGTTGAAACTATTTTATCTATAATACTTTCAGTAAAAATTTTTGCACTATGTACTATATTATCTTTAGACTGAAACAAAGGGTATTGATAAATCGATTTTATACAAGATAATCTAGCTACAAGATTATATCTTAAAGAAGAACTAAAAATAAAAACTTTTTTAAAATTTCTTTTTTTTAATTCAGAAGTTAATTTTAAAATACCTTTAAAACCGTCCATTTCATTTGTAAGTGGGATAATCTCATCAATATGGCTATCTTCAGCTAAAAGTTCATTAGCCCTTGAGTTATCTTTAGCAAGTATAGAGACCACACTATTGAATTTTTTAGATATTGCATGAATGTAGGGAAGGTAAATAATCATATCTCCCATACCTTTTTTAGGTTGTATTATTAAAATTTTCATACTTGATTTTATCAATATAACTTAGATAAAATAAATTAGGTAAGATTATGATATCAAAAGGTATTTATTCAGCAACTTGTAGTGTTTTAAATGACGATTTTTCATTAAACATTAAGGCAACGATCTCGCACGCTGAAACATCTATAAAAAATGGACTTCACGGTGTATTTTTTTTTGGTTCAACTGGGCAAAGTCAATTAATTGATCTAAATTCGAAAAAAAATTTAGTTTCATCCATTGCGAGTCACAAAATGCGAAAACATTTTTTTCTGGGAACTGGATGCAATTCTTTAAGGGAAACAACTGATTTAATTAAATATTCAATGGAATATGAATTTAGAGATTTTTTAATTATGCCACCTGCATACTACAAGGGAAACACTGAAAATGGTGTTTACAATTTTTATAAATTTATTATTAAGCAATCACCGAAAATAAGAATAATATTATATAATTTTGAAAAACTTTCTTCATTTTTATTTACACCATCATTTGTAAAAAAATTAGTTAAGGAATTTCCAAAAAATATTGTTGGTGTAAAAGATTCAAGCTACAATCTTTATGAAAATTTGAATATAAAAGATTTTTTAGTTTTTCCTGGATCTGAAGCTAAACTTTTAAAAAGTCTCGAGATAGGTTGTGCTGGCACCATATCTGCTATTACCCAAGTGACGCATTCATTAGCAAGAAAAGTATTTGATGATTTTGAAAATAAAATAAAACAAACGAATAATGATAAATTAATTAGGGTAAGAGAAACATTTGATGAATATAATCTTATTTCAGCATTACATAGTTATTTTTCAATAAAAGATAATAATTTTAATAATTTATTACCTCCCTTGCTTCTTTTAAATACGGAGGAAAAAAAAGAATTATTAAAGAAACTTGATAATTTAAAATTCACTACTGAAAAAAACTTGGCTGCATAAAATGATCTTAGCAAGAGTGTTATCTAATATATTTAAGAATGGAGGGATTATTTTGATAGACTCTAAAGGCCAGAAATATATTTGCGGGAATCCAAGACATAATAATCCAATAACATTAAAATTGTTGAATGAAAATTTAAGTTGGAAACTTGTTCTAGATCCTGAGATTGAATTTCCTGAAGCTTATATGCGCAATGAAATTGTAATTGAAAATGCATCTCTTAAAGATTTTCTAATGGAACTAATTAAAAATCTTGGTAGAAAAGAGATAAGTGCCGCAAGTTACATTTCAAAAAAATTATTTCAATTATGGAGATTCTTTTCAAATTTTAATTTACCAGGCAAATCGAGAAAAAATGTTGAACACCATTATGATGTTGGAGGAGAAAAAGGTGAGAAACTTTATGATATTTTTTTAGATAAAACTCATAGACTATATTCATGTGCGTATTGGAAGCCAGAAACCAAAACTCTTGAAGATGCTCAACAAAATAAGATAG
>CABYYE010000029.1 GCA_902523095.1 uncultured Pelagibacteraceae bacterium
ACAATAAGAGTACTTTTTACGTAAAAAGTTATTGTTAAATAAAAAAAAACAGGGGGAAATATGTCAAATAAAGACGCATATTGGAATAAGACCAAAAACCATATGATAGTAACATTGGTTCTTTGGGCTTTTTTCTCATTAGTCATATTCATGTTTGGTTCAGAACTAAACACGATGTCTTTTCTTGGGTACCCATTAGCATATTACATGACAGCGCAAGGTTCTCTTCTTGCCTTCGTGATAATGTTGTTTTGGACTGCCAATAAACAAGAAAAAATTGACGAAGAACACGGATTCTCAGAAAGAGAGGAGGATTAATGTTTAAAGGAAATTTTATAGAAAACCTTCCTAAAATATATGGTACCTACACTGGTGGCTTTATAGTTTTCATCATTTTGATGGCGATTGCAGAGCAAGCAGGAGTGTCAGCTAAAAACATCGGAGTGATGTTTGTTGCTTTCACGGTATTGATTTATGCCTTAATCGGTTATTTATCAAGAACCATTCAAGTAGATGCCTACTATGTTGCAGGAAGACAGGTGCCAACCGTATTTAATGGAATGGCAACAGCAGCTGACTGGATGTCAGGTGCTTCATTCGTAGCTTTAGCGGGTGGAGTTTACTATGGAGGTTATACTTATATGGCTTTCCTAGTAGGTTGGACAGGTGGATACGTACTTGTTGCAACTTTAATGGCTCCATATCTAAGGAAATTTGGATGTTACACAGTTCCTGATTTTATCGGAACACGATACGGTGGTAATCTCGTAAGAGCTTGCGCGGTATTCGTGCTTTTCATAGCATCATTTACTTACGTAACAGCTCAAATTAATGCTACGGGAACAATTGCTTCTAGAGCTCTTGGAATTCCGTTTGAAGCAGGTGTATGGGTTGGATTAATAAGTATCTTAATCTGTTCAATGCTTGGTGGAATGAGAGCCGTAACTTGGACACAGGTTGCTCAGTACATTGTATTAATCGTTGCTTATCTAATTCCAGTTTTCTGGATTAGTAATAAAGTTGGTGGTGGAGTATTCCCTCACTTAATGTTAGGTGACGAGGTTGCAAGACTTGGTGAACTTGAACAACAATTTGGACTAGTTAAAAACAGCGCCGCAGATATGAAAGCAGCTGGGGTACCAGGAGGATTGAAATATATCTCTGGTTCTCACTCTGGAGTACCTGAAGGTGGAATGGCTGTCTGGAAATACTTATCGTTAGCGATTTGTATGATGGTGGGAACTGCATCGTTACCTCATATCTTAATGAGATACTTTACAACTCCTTCTGTAAGAGCAGCAAGAAAATCAGTAGCATGGTCGCTATTCTTTATTTTCTTACTTTACTCTTCAGCGCCTATGTTAGCGACATTGTCTAAGTTGGCATTAATGGATCCAAATCTACCAACTGGAATTATCGGAAAATCAATTTCTGAAGTCCAGTCAATAGAATGGGTACAAAGATGGTCTGAAGTTAAACAAGTATTTATCGCAGACTTTAATGGCGACGGTATACTTCAGTTGAACGAATGGTTCATGAGAGGTGACGTTGTAGTATTAGCTACTCCAGAAGTAGCGGGACTACCGTTCGTAATCTCAGGACTAGTGTTTGCTGGTGGTATGGCTGCTGCCATGTCAACTGCTGATGGTCTTGTATTAGCGATATCAAATGCTTTATCTCATGATATTTACTATAAAATCATAGATCCAAAAGCTGATACAGCTAAAAGACTTTTAGTTGCTCGTGTACTTCTAGTATTAATCGGAGCTGCAGGTGCTTACATAGCCTCATTTAGGTTAACAAGTATCTTAGGTTCAGTTGCTTGGGCATTTGACTTTGCAATGTCCGGTTTATTCTTCCCACTTGTACTTGGTGTATGGTGGAAGAGAGCTACTAGAGCTGGTGCAATTGCCGGAATTATGTCTGGAATTCTTTCAGGATTATTCTACCTATTATGGGTATATCCGAAGTTTTCTGTACCAATATTCGGTGGAGTAAACACTCCAATCTTAGGTATCGACCACTTAAGATTTGGAATGATCGGTGCTCCAGTATGTTTAGTTGTAATGATCGTAGTCAGTTTAATGACTAAAGAGCCAGATGCAGCTACACAAAAAATGGTAGACGATACTAGAATACCTACAGGTAAAGCTATCTTAGGTAAACAACACTAGTTTTAAATTTATTAAAATTAAAAGGGGCGATTTATTCGCCCCTTTTTTTTTGACTAAAAAATGCTATTATTAAAAATATGGTTCCAACTTGGGCAATAATTTTAGATTACATAATGGGTATGATTATGTGGACCTTAATAGGTCGAGCTTTTATGAATATCTTTCAAAGAGAGGACTCTACTTTTTTTTTTATGAGGGTTTTTGTTAAATACACAAATCCTATCATAAAACTATTCAAACCTATTACTCCAAGCTTTTTATTTGGTGGTTTTATTGCTCTTTATGTTGCATGGTTTTTTTATTTATTCAGATTTTATGCTATGCCGTACCTTTTAGGATATGATGTATGGGGTATGCTGGCTTTTCCATTAGAAAGTGATTTTTCAAGACAACTTTATCAACTTTTTAACAAGTAATTTATTTTTGACAAATTTGTTGTTTAAAATATAAATAAACAATGACTAATCCAATAAAAATTTCACCTTCAATTTTATCTGCAGATTTCAGTAAATTAGGGGAAGAAGTTCTAGCACTAGAAAAAGCAGGGGCTGATTACATACATATTGACGTAATGGATGGTCATTTTGTTCCAAATCTAACTATTGGGCCAGAGGTAATAAAAAAGCTGAGACCTTTAACGAAAAAAATATTTGACGTTCATCTAATGATCTCACCGGTAGATAAATTTATTAAGGATTTCTCAAAAGCAGGGGCTGATATAATAACTTTTCACCCAGAAGCGACACCAGATGTTTCAAAAACAATTAAATTAATAAAAGATGAAAACAAAAAAGTAGGTATATCTTTAAAACCAAAATCAAATATAGATTTAGTTAAAAATTATTTAGATCAAATCGATTTGATACTAATTATGAGTGTTGAGCCTGGATTTGGTGGTCAAAAATTTATGCCTGAAGTTTTAGATAAAATGAAAAAAGTTAAAGATTTAATTGATAAAAAAAAACTACAAACAGAAATTGAAATTGATGGCGGTATAAATTTTGAAAATTGTAAAGAAGCTAAAAAGGCTGGGGCAAATATCCTCGTATCTGGTTCAACAATCTTTAAAGA
>CABYYE010000030.1 GCA_902523095.1 uncultured Pelagibacteraceae bacterium
GAATGGTTAACTGTAGCTGAAAATGTAAATTTTGGTTTAAGAATGAAAAATCAAGATCAAATAAAAACCCAACAAAAAGTAGATGAGTGGTTAGATATTGTGGGTTTAAAAGGTTTTGGAAATACCCCAACTTATCAGCTATCGGGTGGCATGCAACAACGAGTAGCTTTAGCTAGATGTTTAATAAATGACCCTGATTTAATTTTAATGGATGAGCCTTTAGGAGCTTTAGATGCATTGACTAGGGAAAAGATGCAGTCTTTAGTTCTCAAAATTTGGAAAGAAACTGGAAAAACAATTATCCTTATAACTCACTCGGTTGAGGAGGCGCTATTATTAGGTGAAAAAGTTTATGTGATGGCTCCAAGACCAGGAAGAATTCATAAAGAATACAAACTACCGTTTGCTGCTATGGGTTTAAAGGGTGATTTGCGAGATATTAAAAATAACAAGGAATTCGTATCTAAGAGAGAAGAAATACTCTCTATGATTTGGGATATGGAGGAAGAAATTATGGGTAAAGAAGTTTAAATGGTAACTGCTTTTCTTACGTTCGTATTTTTCTTTGCTATTGTAGGATGTGTCTTATATGGAAGAAAATTAATTAAGACTGAGAAAGTCGATGCTGTATTTGGAAATCCTGAAAGAGCACAAGGTGGTACTCACTGGGTAATTGTCGGAAGTAGTTTTTTATTATTAGTTTGGCTTTATTACTCATGGGATATAGCAAAATCTTTTTTTCCTAAATCAGCAAATGAGCTTTGCCAAGTGGCTAAAGTAGATGAGTCATTGCTTTCACTTAAATACCTTTTTCCAATTGAAGAGAGGCAATTTAAAAGCACTTCAGTTATTGAAACTGAAACTGAAAACCTAAATAAAATAATTTTAGATATTAAAAAATCAAATAAAGTGAATAGTCTAAATAAAAGTATTTTATTGAATTTTGTTTCAAAGACTAAAAATACTATTCCATTACTAACTAGTGAAAAGCTTTTAGAGAATGAAACTAAAGAACAGATCAACTTAATAACTACTAAAATTAATAACTTAACGGATGAATTTATTAAAAAAGATTATCCTGAAGAAAGTGCTGGTGATGAAATCAAAAGGATTGAAGCGGCTAAGAAAGAGGGTAATTGGGGCGCTTCTAGTACTTCTCTAGACAATGCTGTCGAGATTCCATCAATACCTAAGACAAAAAAAGGATTAAAGTTTCAAGCTGCGGCTGAAGAATTGAATTTAATAAGTGATGAGTTTTTTGAACTTAGAAATCATAATCAACAATATGCTTTGGCTATTGAAAGCATTAAAAAAAATATTAAAGAATTTAGATCAAAACTGAATGATACAGATGAAATTACCTCCTCTTTTGCAAAGGACATTCTTAAAATTGCAAGAAGAATAGAATATGCAAGTATATTTCCACCAAATACTCTAAACGATATGCAAACATCAATTATAGATTTTGATAAAGCTCAGAAAAAAGAACAGGGTGGACTTAGATGGGTTGATATTTTTTTATTTCCATCAGGAACAATTATGTCTAGTGGTCCTAGCTGTACAGAACAAGGGTCTGGAAGATGGCTTCCCAAACCTTCTGATACTATAAACAAATTTACTTTAATGTTAAATCCAAACGTAGGTTTCAAACAAATTCCTTTAATTTGGTATGAGATGATGGATGTTAGTAAAATTATTGGTTTTATTCTTCCAAATTGGATCGCAGATTTGATGCCAGGCGAATATCCAGTTCATAATGAAAAAGGTGAAATAAAACCAAACTTCAAAAGTAAAGTTTTAAGTTTTGTTACTGGTGATTTTAATTTATTTAAAATTCCAGTACCAGCTGGTCATATTTGGGATTCTTTTTTAAGAGTCTTTCTTGGTTTAGTGTCTGGAATAATTATTGGTGTTCCTTTAGGATTATTTATGGGTCTAAACAGATTTGCTAAAGGTTTTTTTGATCCTTTGATAGAATTATACAGACCTGTCCCACCTTTAGCATGGGCCCCTTTGGTAATTTCTGTTTTAGGAATTGATAA
The DNA here is from genome assembly GCA_902523095.1 of uncultured Pelagibacteraceae bacterium. GTDB lineage: Bacteria > Pseudomonadota > Alphaproteobacteria > Pelagibacterales > Pelagibacteraceae > Pelagilacustribacter. The sequence continues at coordinate 2,043 of CABYYE010000030.1, forward strand.
TCTTGGTAAAGTATTTTTGCTGTTTATGGTTTCTTTATCAATTATGATAATTTCAGCCAGAGCTGGTGCATCTGGAACACAGTTATCGAAAATTCATGCTGCACATTCACTTGGGGCTTCTAAATGGCAGATTTTAAGGCATGTGATATTTCCAAATTCTCTTCCAGAAATTTTGACAGGTATAAGAGTAGCAACTGGAATGTGTTGGGGAACTTTAGTTGCTGCAGAGTTTCTAGCAGGAACTACAGGTGTCGGATTTGTCGAAAATGTCGCAAAAAAATACTTTCAATACGAAGTTATTTGGATAACTATTTTTATAATGGGTATGCTAGGATTACTTTTTGATGTTACAATAAGAAAAATAATTGATAAAACTATTCCTTGGCGAGGCAAAGGTTAATTAAAAAATTTAATTAAATTATGATTGGCATACTTGGTGGCATGGGTACACAGGCTGGTTTAGATTTTTGCATTAAACTTGCAAAACTAAACAGAGGTAAATCTGATCAGAAATATCCTCTTTTTTTACTTTATAATAAATCAAACATACCTGATAGGAAGCAAAATCTTAAAAAATATAAAAAAATATTAAAATCACTTCAAGTTGGATGTAAGTTTCTACAAAAAAATAAATGTAAATTTATTTCTATTCCTTGTAATACAGCTCACTACTGGTACGATGATTTAAGTAAAGCTGTTACAATTCCTATATTAAATATGCAAAAAGTTGTTTACGAAAATGCATTGAAAAATTGTAAGATAGGTTCTAAAATAGGTTTGCTAGCAACAGATGCGACTATTAAAACTGGAATTTATAATAAATTTTTTAGTAAAAGATATAA
>CABYYE010000031.1 GCA_902523095.1 uncultured Pelagibacteraceae bacterium
AATTCATAAAACTTACTTAGCATTAACACATGGAAAAGTTCCCAAAAAAATTAAAACACTAAAAAGTAATCTCACTTACTTTGATAATAAAAAGAAAATAACTCAAAGTGCTTTAACTCATATAAAAGTGTTAAAATCTAATGAAGCTTACTCTTATGTTGAATTAAATCCAATTACTGGAAGAAAGCATCAACTAAGAAAACAACTTTTAGAAATTGGAAACCCTATAATTGGAGATAATAAATACTATAACATAAATACTAGGCGATTAAAAAATAAAAATTTAATGCTACATGCCTATAAAATAAAATTTATGATCAACAATGTTAAATTTAATTTTATGGCAAAATTTAATAAAGACTTTAAATATTTACTAGAAACAATCTTTTAAATATTATTAATTTTTTCTACAAAAATTTTAGCAAGTTTATTTTCGTAATTTTTAGGTATAGGTTTTTTTTCAGCATAAATCGAAGTGATTTTTTTATTGCTTAATCCACATGGAATAATTTTAAGATAATCATTAAGATTGTTATTAATATTTATGGAACAACCATGAAAGGCTATCCATTTAGTAATTCTTAATCCTATAGCACCAATCTTTTTGTTTTTAACCCATATACCAATATTTTTTTTATCTTTTCTAGCTGTAATATTATTAAGTTTTAGAAATTTTATAATACTATTTTCAACAGCACTTATTAGTTTTCTAATGTCTTTTTTTCTTTTATTTAAATCTATAACAAAGTAAACAATTTTTTGACCTGGATTGTGCAATGTAATTTTCCCCCCTCTGTTAGTTTTGATAATATTTATCTTTTTGTTTATTATATCCTTTTCATTAAATCTTATTCCGGCTGTATAAGTTTTAGGGTGTTCTAAAACCCATATTAACTCACTATTTTTTCCATTTTTCACCTCTTCAACTCTTTTGTTAAGGTAATTCATTGCTTTTTTATAGGAAATACGTTTTTTACTTAATTTTATTTCAATGTTCATTTGAATTGAATTTTATCACTTTATAGACTAATAGTCTCAAAAAAACTTTAAAGGTATTTTATGGCTTCGCTTAAATCAACTGGTAGCAAAAAGGTCAATCTTGATTTTAATAAAGAATTTATTAGTACTTTTAGTGAAAAAATTGAAAATGGTAATATTGAATTTATTAATCAAACACTTAATAATTTACATGAAGCAGACGTTGCTAATTTAATAGAAAATCTTAATACCGATACTAGAATTAAACTTATCGAGCTTGAGTCATTTAGTATTGAACCTGAAATTTTTATTGAATTGAATGAGTCTATTCAAAGTGAAGTTTTACAATTACTTTCTATAGAGTCGGTAATTAAGATTATAAAACGATTAGAGTCGGATGACGCCATTAAAATTTTAGAGAATTTAGAAAAAGATAATAAGGAAAAAATTTTAGAAAAACTACCTCCAAAAGACAAATTCTTATTAGAGGAAGGGCTTAGTTATCCAGAGGACTCAGCTGCAAGAATAATGCAAAGAGAATTTACCGCTGTTCCAAGCAACTGGACGGTAGGACAAACAATTGATTATTTAAGAGAAAATAAAGATTTACCCAAAGAGTTTTTAGAAATATTTATTGTAGATAATGATTTCAAACCAATTGGAACAGTCCCTTCATCTAGAGTTTTAAGAACTCCGAGAGAGCATAAAATGAATTCTATTATGTCAGAAATGCCAGTTCTTATTTCTGCTAATATGGATCAAGAAGAAGTTGGTCAAGCATTTGAGAACTATAATTTAGTATCAGCTGGTGTAGTGAATAAGAATAACAAACTTGTTGGAATGATTACAGCAGATGACATTGTTACAGTAGTTCAAGAAGAAGCTGAAGAAGACGCGTTAAGATTAGCTGGGGTTGGAGATGAAGAAATTACTGATAGCGTATTAAAAAAAACAAAAAGAAGATTTAATTGGCTATTATTAAATCTTTTTACTGCTTTATTAGCAACTTGGGTAATAAGTTTTTTTGGTGCATCAATCGAACAAATGGTTGCATTGGCTTTTTTAATGCCAATAGTTGCTTCAATGGGTGGAAATGCTGGGATGCAAACTTTAGCTGTAACTATTAGAGCTATTGCAAAAAAAGAATTGTCAAATAGCAATTTCAATCGAGTTGTTGGTAAAGAATTTATTATTGGTGTGCTTAACGGCATTATATTTGCAATTATAACTGCAGTAATAGTCCACTTGTGGTTTAAAGACATAAATTTATCCATCTTAATAGGAATTTCAATGATACTAAATATGATTGTAGCTGGACTTTTTGGAATATTAGTTCCTGTATCTTTGAAAAAGATGAATATTGACCCAGCTCTAGCTTCAAGTGTTTTTGTAACAACTATTACTGATGTAATAGGATTTTTATCTTTTTTAGGATTAGGTTCTTATTATTTTTTGAATTAAAGATTATCAATTAATCTGATATTCTTTATATAATAAGCAACAAAAAAATTAAATTTTTTCTTTGACTTATTCACTTTTTTAAAATTTTTTAGATTATATTTTTCTATATATTCAACTTTATCTGCTCCAAGGCTTA
>CABYYE010000032.1 GCA_902523095.1 uncultured Pelagibacteraceae bacterium
TCAGTCAATGGATGTATTATCCTCTCAGTCAAACTTAGCTGGTTATAGGGCAGTAATTGATTGTGTTGCTCAATTTGAAAAAGCTGTTCCTATGATGATGACAGCTGCCGGAACTGTATCAGCCGCTAAAATTTTAGTAATAGGAGCGGGTGTAGCAGGATTGCAAGCTATTGCAACTGCAAAAAGATTAGGCGCAATTGTTTCAGCAACAGATGTAAGAGCGGCATCAAAAGAGCAGGTAGAAAGCTTAGGTGGAAAATTTTTAACTGTTAAGCAAAATGAAAATATGGAAACTGCAGGTGGATATGCAAAAGAAGCCTCTGAGGATTATAAAAGAAAACAAGCTGAGATGATGAAAGAGGCGTTAAAAAAAAATGATATTGTAATATGTACTGCGCTTATACCTGGAAAACCTGCACCAAGAATTTTGACTGAGGATTTAGTAAAGCTGATGAAACCTGGGTCTATAGTATATGATTTAGCAGCGGAGCAAGGCGGAAATTCTGCTTTTTCAGAAGCGGGAAAAGTTAATACAATTAACGGAATAAAAGTAATAGGTGTTAAAAGTTTGATGAATAGTTTACCGCTTACCGCTTCTAGTTTATATGCTAAAAACTTATTTAGCTTTATAAGAAACTTGTATAGTAAAGAAAAACAAGATTTTTACATTAATTTAGAAGATGAAATAATTGAAAAATCTTTACTAAAAGAAGTTTAATTATGGAAATAGATCCGTTTATATTTAGATTAAGCATATTCATTTTGTCAATTTTTATTGGCTACTATGTGGTATGGAGTGTTACACCATCTCTTCATACTCCATTAATGTCGGTTACAAATGCCATTTCATCAGTTATCATTGTTGGAGCTGTAATAGCTGCCTTAGCTGAATCTTCAGGAACTGTTTTTAGCATATCAAGTATTTTTGGATTTATTGCCATAGTCCTAGCAGCAATAAATATTTTTGGTGGTTTTTTAGTAACTCAAAGAATGCTTCAAATGTATAAAAAAAAGAAAGATAAAAAGAAATGATATCCCCGAATTTGTCTGCAATTTTTTATTTAGTTTCAGGGATATTATTTATTCTTGCTTTGCGAGGATTATCATCACCAGATACGTCAAGACAGGGAAATTATTTTGGAATTGCAGGAATGGTAATTGCAATAGTTGTAACATTTTTATCGATAGGAAATTTTTCTACATCATTAGTTTACGTAATAATTTTTCTAGTGATTGGTGGAGCAATCGGGGCTTTTATAGCCTTTAGAATTCCAATGACTGCAATGCCAGAACTAGTAGCAGGTTTTCATAGTTTAGTCGGTTTAGCTGCTGTTTTTGTTGCGATAGCAGCTTTTCTAAACCCAGAAGCTTTTAATCTAGGAGTTGCTAGCAATATTAAACTAGCGAGTCTTATAGAAATGTCCATTGGTGCAGCAGTAGGGGCAATTACTTTTTCAGGTTCTATTATAGCTTTTTTGAAATTAAGAGGGATAATGTCTGGTTCTCCAATTACATTTAGTGGTCAGCACCTTTTAAATTTATTACTTGGTATAGGAATTTTTATTTTAATTTTTTATCTTTGTAAAACTCAGTCAGCAAATATTTTTTGGACAGTTATAATAATCTCTTTTTTAGTTGGTGTTTTATTAATTATACCTATTGGAGGAGCGGATATGCCCGTAGTAATTTCAATGCTTAACTCTTATTCAGGTTGGGCCGCAGCTGGAATAGGTTTTACATTGGAAAATACTGCTTTAATCATTACAGGTGCACTTGTAGGTTCGTCTGGGGCAATTCTTTCTTATATAATGTGTAAAGCCATGAATAGGTCATTCGTTAGTGTGATACTTGGTGGTTTTGGAGCAGATAGTTCTACTGATGACAAAAAAGAAAAGAAAGATCAAAAACCTGTAAAAAATGGAAATGCAGAAGATGCAGCTTTCTTAATGAAAAATGCATCCTCAGTAATCATTGTGCCTGGTTATGGAATGGCCGTTGCACAAGCACAACACGCTTTAAGAGAAATGGTAGATAAATTAAAAAAAAATGATATTAAAGTTACTTACGCAATTCATCCAGTTGCTGGAAGAATGCCTGGGCACATGAACGTATTGTTAGCAGAAGCTAATGTACCATATGACGAGGTATTTGAACTGGAGGATATTAACAATGATTTTGCTAATTCTGATGTAGCTTTTGTGATAGGTGCAAACGATGTTACTAATCCAGTAGCGAAAACTGATCCAAAGAGCCCAATTTTTGGAATGCCTGTACTTGATGTGGAAAAATGTAAATCAGTATTGTTTGTAAAAAGAAGTTTATCTCCTGGATATGCTGGTATAGATAACGAGCTCTTCTATCGTGATAATACGTTAATGTTATTTGCAGATGCAAAAAAAATGACAGAGGATATCGTTAAAAATTTAGATTAACTTAATCAA
>CABYYE010000033.1 GCA_902523095.1 uncultured Pelagibacteraceae bacterium
CTAATACAAAAATTTTACAAGGAAACTAAAGGAAAGACTCAAATCATTGGTGTAGGAGGTGTGGATACAGGAAAAGCAGCTTTTGAAAAAATATGCGCAGGAGCAAACGCAATTCAATTATATACTGGAATGGTTTATAAAGGTCCAGGGGTCGTCAAAGAGATGAAAAAAGAGTTAATTTCAATTCTAAAAAAAGAAAATCTTAAAAATATTAGTGATGCTATTGGAATTAATGCTTGACCCTTCTCAACACTATAATTATATAACCCTAGGAAAAACATATGTCTAAAAGATGCGAATTAACTGGAATATCACCCTTGAAAGGTCATAACGTTAGCCATGCAAAAAATAAAACGAAGCGAAGATTTTTGCCTAATTTAAAAAAAGTTACATTTAAAAGTGATATTCTAAAAAAGAATATAAAATTAAATGTTACAAACTCAGCATTAAGAACCGTAGATTTTAAAGGCGGGTTAGATAAATATCTTTTATCAGTTAAAAATAAAAAACTTTCGAAGAAAGTTAAAAAATTAAAAACGACTATTACCTCAAAAGTATAATTCTTACATGACTTTTTTTTACAAACTGTCAATCATGATGGGAATTATAGTTGTTCTCTCAAACTATCTTGTACAATTTCCAGTTCAATACTTTGAGCTAAACGAAATTTTGACATACGGAGCTTTTACTTATCCGGTAACTTTTTTTATAACAGATTTAGCTAACCGAGCGTATGGTAAAATAGTTGCAAGAAAAATTGTTTATATTGGTTTTGCTATTGGAGTGGTATTAACACTTATAGTTTCAACTAATTATGCTGATTTAATATCTGTTCGTATAGCTATTGGATCTGGAACAGCATTTTTAATCGCTCAAAATTTAGATGTTTTGATATTCGATTTTTTAAGAAAAAAAACTTGGTTCATAGCTCCCTTAACATCTTCAATATTTGGTTCAATAATTGATACATTGTTATTTTTTTCCATTTCATTCTATGCAACAGAAATACCGTGGATTTCTTTAGCATTAGGTGATTTGTCTGTAAAACTCTTTATAGCTTTATCAATGTTAATACCATTTAGACTCTTATTGTCTAGCATAAAAGATATATCTGAAAAAAATTATACTAAAGCTTTATAATTTAATGAATAGTTTTTTTATTCTTTTCAACAAATAAATCAGTTAGTTGATTTATCATTACATCTCCTAAGTCTTGAACGTCGGTAATTTTAATAGCTTGCTTGTAATATCTAGTAACATCGTGACCAATTCCAATAGCTAACAACTCCATATCAGTTTTGTTCTCAATCCATTTGACTGTATTTTTTAAATTAGATTCTAAGTAATCACTCGAGTTAGTTGACAGAGTGGAGTCGTCAACAGGAGCGCCATCAGAAATTACCATCAAAATCTTTCTCTCTTCTTTTCTTTTGATCATTTTATTATGCGCCCATTTTAAAGCCTCACCATCTATATTTTCTTTTAAAAGTCCTTCCTTTAACATTAAGCCCATATTGTTTTTTGATTGTCTCCAAGGAGCGTCTGCAGATTTATATATAATATGTCTTAAATCATTTAATCTTCCTGGTAAATTTGGTTTATCATTTTTCATCCACTTTTCCCTAGAAAAACCACCTTTCCAATGTTTTGTTGTGAAACCTAATATTTCTACTTTTACTGAACAACGCTCTAAAGTTCTTGCTAAAATATCAGCACAAACTGCAGCAACAGAAATTGGTTTACCTCTCATTGAACCCGAGTTATCTATCAGTATTGTTACTAACGTATCTTTAAATTCAATATCCTTTTCTTTTTTAAATGATAATGAATTAAAAGGATCAATAATTATTCTTGGTAATTTAGATGTATCTAGCAATCCTTCCTCAAGATCAAAATTCCAAGATCTATTTTGTTTAGCTAAAAGTTTTCTTTGTAATTTGTTAGCAAGTTTTGAAATAAAGTTCTTGAGTTGTAATAGTTGTTGATCTAAATTTTTTCTTAATCTTGTTAATTCTTCTTCACTTTCTAAGTCCTCTGCTTTTATAACTTCGTCAAATTCTTCCGTGTATGTTTTATACTTTAAATCACCAATAACGTTTGAACTTCTTTTTTTAAACTCAGAATTAGATTTATCCTCAAGCTCAATTTCCTCACCTTCTTTATCACTCTCTTTTGCTTGATTTTCCAAATCAGGGATACCAGACTCAATAGACATTTCCTGCTTTTCTTGCTTTTCATCTTCTGCTTTTTGCTCTTGATCTTCGGGTTTTTTCGGTCTCTCGTCGTTATTTTTATCTTCATTCTTGTCTTCTTCATTGAAATTTTCGTCTAAATTCATTTTTGAAATTATATTTGAAATTAAATGATTGTATTTTGCTTGATCACCAATTAGTTCATTTATATTCTC
>CABYYE010000034.1 GCA_902523095.1 uncultured Pelagibacteraceae bacterium
GTATTCCAAATTTTAAATTAGAAAAGTTTGTTGTAGAAAGAAGAACTAAACTTTTAAAGGAAAGTGGCATTAAATTTATTCAAAATTTCGAAGTTGGAAAAGACAAAACTTTAAAAGAGCTCAGAAAAGATCATGACGCAATTCTTATTGCAACCGGTGTTTATAAAGCTCGAGAAATAGATATTCCTGGACATAATTTAAAAAATATATTTCCAGCTATGGACTTTCTAACAGCGTCAAACAAGAAAGGTTTAGGAGACAAAGTTGATCTCTTTGACAACGGAACTCTAAATGCAGAGGGAAAAAATGTAATTGTGATTGGCGGCGGAGATACCGCAATGGATTGTGTAAGAACAGCAGTAAGACAAAAAGCAAAATCAGTTAAATGTTTATATAGAAGAGATCGAGAAAATAAGTATAATTGGTTGTGGCTTGATAGGATCTTCAATTCTAAGAGCAGTTGAGGAAAAAAAATTAGCATCTGAAGTTAGTGTTTTCGATAAATCAAATCGTGTTAATGATTATTTAAAAAAAAATTTTTCTGTATCAGTTTGTAGTAATATTTCAGATACTGTAAAAAACTCAGATCTAACAATTATTGCTTCCCCCTTAAGTAGTTACAAGGAGATCCTACTTTCTATCAAGTCAGATTTGAAAAAAAATTCAATTTTAACAGATACGGGATCTGCTAAAAAAGAGATTAATAAAATTATCAATAATTTTAATCTTAAAAATATTCACTGGATTGCATCGCATCCGATAGCAGGAACTGAATATAGCGGACCTGAGGCTGGAATTTCAAACCTTTTTAATAATAGATGGTGCATTTTATCTGCTGACGAGCAAGGAAATAAGGATAAAATTAGTGTGCTTGAAAAGTTTTGGTCTACACTTGGAAGTAAAACAAAATTCATGTCATTTGAAGATCATGATTATGTTTTATCATTGACTAGTCACTTACCTCATGCAGTTGCTTACAGCATAGTAAAAACTGCAATTAACAATGAGGATAAATTCAAAAATGATGTTATTCAGTATAGTGCTGGGGGATTAAGAGATTTTACAAGAATAGCGGCATCAGACCCTTTAATGTGGAAAGATATTTTTATAGATAATAGTGATAATATTTTAAAAGTTTTAGATAACTACTCTAAAAATCTAGATGAAATTAAAAGCGCTATTAAGAATAAAGCTTCTAGAAATTTTTTCATTAACTAAAAAGGTAAGAAAAGAAATTATTGAGGCAGGGCAGGATACCGAAAAACCGGGATTTGGTAGAAAATAATATCAAAGAATAAGTATTTAAATAATTTAATAATATTTCTTAATTCCATTATAGATTTTATTTTCTATTTCTTTTAAAAATTCATCATTATCTTTACCGGGCATAATTGGCTCTAAAAACGAAATATGAATATCACCTGAAAATTTCATAAAACTATTTTTTGGCCAAATTTTTCCAGTATTTAAAGCTACAGGGATGCAGGGTAAATGTAGAGCTTTGTAGATTCTGCCAGCTCCTTTTTTAAACGGCGGTTGTTCACCAAATTTTACTCTCGTTCCTTGAGGAAATATTAAAAGTGGTCTTTTATTTTCTTCTAATCTCCTTTTTATTTTGTCAAAAAAATTTAAATTTTCTTTAGTAGTCGTCTCTCTTATAATTGCTATAGAGCCAATTTTTCTTAAATACCAACCGAACAAAGGAATATTTAAAAGCTCTTTTTTTAAGATGAAAATTGGACCATCTAATGGAATTTGTAATGCAAAAGTTTCAAACATTGATTGATGCGCAGAAGCAACAAAAAAACGATTAACTTTCTTCAAATTTTCTTCTCCGTGAAAAATTACTTTAGTATTCATTACAAGCTTTAGAATCAAAACTATATATTTTGCAGAAAATCTTCCAAAAAAAATTGTGAATCTATCAGGCAAAATTAAAGTAGGTATCGCTAAAATAAAGATTGAAATAAGCCCAATGTAAAGAAAAATATTAAAAATTAAGGATTTGATAAATTGCATTAAGAATTAATCAACTTAAGTAAATTTTGTTTTTTTCTTATATACCTGAATTTATTTTTATTGATTAAAATTTCAGCAATCAAAGGTCTTGTATTATAATTAGAAGATAATGAAGAACCATAAGCTCCTACATTTGTAATCGCAACATAGTCGCTTTCGCTTAATTTGTGATATTTTTTATAAACTCCAAATTTACAACTGCTTTCACAAATTGGACCAACAAATTCTATTGCGCCTTTCATTTTGGATGAACTTTTAGTTACAGGGATAATTTTATGAAAAGCATCATACAAAGCTGGTCGCATAAA
>CABYYE010000035.1 GCA_902523095.1 uncultured Pelagibacteraceae bacterium
CATCCATTAAGAGTTGTCCTATACCAATAGAAGATCTTATGCTTCCTGATAGCAAACCTCCAGCTTCTGTAATTCCCAAGTGCAAAGGATAATCACAAACTTCAGATAGTTTTCTATAAGATTTGACTGTTAAAAAAACGTCCGATGACTTTACACTTATTTTAAAATTAAAAAAGTCATTATCTTCAAATAATTTTATATTATACATAGCACTTTCTACAAGTGCATCAGGACACGGTTCTTTATATTTTTCTAATAAATTCTTATCGAGTGAACCAGCGTTTACTCCAATTCTTATCGAACAATCATTATCTTTTGCAGCCTTAACCACCTCTAAAATTCTATCTCTCGAACCAATATTGCCTGGATTTATTCTTAAACAACTTGCTCCCATTTCAGCTGCTTCAATTGCTCTCTTATAGTGAAAATGAATATCTGCTACAATTGGAACGTTTACTTCTTTAACTATATCTTTTAATGATTTAGTTGAATTTTCATCTGGACAGGATACTCTTACTATATCTGCCCCCGCTTCTTCTAATGCGTTTATTTGATCAATAGTGCCTTTTATATTTGTAGTTAAAGTATTAGTCATAGATTGAACGCTTATTTTAGAGTCACCTCCAACAAAAACTTTACCAACTTTAATTTTTTTGGTTTTTTTTCTATTAATAATTCTGTGCGGTCTAACTTCCATTTTTTAATCTAATTCAAAAATAGTATGCAATTTTTTCACAGCTTTTAATGTATCATCTTCATTTATTATAACTGATAATTTAATTTCCGAGGTTGAAATAGCAAGAATATTAATATTTTCATCTGCTAAACTACGAAACATTTTATAAGTTACACCTGGTGTAGACACCATTCCTGCTCCCACTATAGAAACTTTAGAAACTTTATCGTTATAGTTTATATCGTCATATTTGATATTTCTATTATTTTCTAAAATATTGATCGTTTTTGCAACATCATCACGTTTAATTGTAAAGGTTATATCGGTAGTTCTCAGGTCTGAAGAAATATTCTGAATTACCATATCAACATTTATTTGATTTTTGCTTAGTGGTTCAAATATATTGGCAGCAACACCTGGCTTATCTGCAACGCTCAAAATAGTTATCTTTGCATCATCTTTTGAATAAGCCACGCCAGTTACACTTTTAGTATAATCAATATTATTATCTTGATTAAATATTTTAGTACCTTTTCTATTTGTAAAGGTAGACTTTACTTCCAAAGGAATATTGTACATCATTGCTGTTTGTACTGCTGAAGGTTGCATTACTTTTGCACCTAGAGACGATAATTCTAGCATTTCATCGTAAGATATTTTTTCAATTTTTTTGGCAACTGGAATTTTATTAGGATCAGTTGAATAAACCCCATCTACATCAGTATATATTTCACAAGTGTCTGAATTAAATATTTTAGCAATTGCTACTGCTGTTGCGTCAGAACCACCTCTTCCAATTGTAGTAACGTCTCCATCTCTTGATATGCCTTGAAAGCCAGGAATTATCACAATACCTTTTTGAGATAAAAATTCGTTTATTTTTAAAATACTCATATTAATTATTCTAGCATTTAGGTTTTCACCTTCAGTTAAAATAGGTATCTGCCAATTAAGCCATGATTTACATTTTAATCCTAATTCTGTTAATGCTCCCGCTAATAAAGCGCACGTAACTTGTTCTCCTGAAGATAAAAGTACATCGAGCTCTCGTTTATTAAAATTGTCAGAAATTTTTTTTGATTGCTGTATTAAATCATTTGTTTTACCAGACATTGCAGAAACTACAGCGATAATTTCATTATTAGCCTCGTGTTCTTTTTTGATAATATTTGCCACATGGAGAATTCTATCAATAGTTCCTACCGAAGTGCCACCAAATTTTAATACTTTTTTTGCCATTGTCAGATTTTAATAATATAAATAAATTGATTAAAATTAAAAATTAATACATTAACTTATTATGACTACAATAAATAAAGAAGAAATTCAAAAGTTTTCAAAATTAGCTGATGAATGGTGGGATGTAAACGGTAAATTTAAACCCTTGCATATGTTTAATCCTAC
>CABYYE010000036.1 GCA_902523095.1 uncultured Pelagibacteraceae bacterium
ATTAATAATAATATAAAAGATAATTGATTTGCTGTATTTAAATCATCAAAAGTCAACCATGAATTATAAATTGCAGTTGTAAGTGTTTGAACGCTAAAGAAAGATACAGTTCCAAAGTCTGCCAGACACTCCATAGCGACTAAAGCTGAACCTGCTACTATAGCGGGTCTAGCTGATGGTAATATTACTCTTAAAAAACTCTCTCGTGCAGAAAGACCTAAATTTTTACTTACTTCGATTAAATTATTTGATTGATAATAAAAAGAAGCTCTCGTTAGTACATAAACGTATCCAAATAATGAAAATGACATGGATAAAATAGCTCCTAACATTCCATCAAATTTAGGAATGTATTTATTATAATCACCTTCACCAAATAATTTTGTTAATATGGAGTATAAAGTACCAAAATTTTCAAAAAATGCAGTCAAAGAATACGCATATATGTAAGCAGGTATTGCAAATGAAAGTATTAATGCCCATTTAAAAAAGTTGACACCAGGAAAATTGTAGAAAGATACAAAGTAAGCAGAAAATACTCCAAATATTAAAGATAAAATTAAAACTCCTATTAATATTATTATTGATTGACTGATATAAGATAATAGAAAAGTATTACTTAATAGTTTGTAATATTCACTTGTTGATCCAAAAAAACTAATAAATACTGTTAAAATTGGTAACGCTATTACAAGAGTTATGAAAATAGATACAATTAACCAAAAATTTATTTTGTTCATATTCAATTTCTCTTATAAAATTTGCTTAATTTAATTATTTAAGTAGACAATTTAAACTAGAGGACCTATTGACGTCAAACTCTTAATTCTTATTGTTGAAAATTGAAGAGACAATATTTTTAATCTCTTCAATTTTAATCTCTGAAACATTTCTCTTTGATATTTTTTGTTGCATTATTTCAACTTCTCTCATGCAAGGCGAACAACTAGTTCTTAATTTATTTAAATTAATTACTTTTTTTTTTGTTCGCCTCATATGATTAACAAACGTGTAACTATTTCCAACCTGCAGCCGTCATTACTTCTAAAGCATCAGCTTGTCTTTTTCCGTAATTAACCACTTTAGTTTTCAGATCTTGTTTAAAATCTAATCCCATATTTACTACTAACGGATGCGGAGAAATTCCTGCAATCATTGGATATTCGAAAGTATTATTTACTATATGATTTTGAGCTTCACCACTTAGCAAAAATTCTACCAATTTAATTGCATTAGCTTTATTAGGAGCTCCTTTAACTAAACCAGCTCCACTAATATTCATATGTGTTCCTCTTCCATCTTGATTAGGAAAAAATGGTTTTACTTTCTTAGCAGCAGCTTGTTGTTCTGGTCCTTTTTTTCCAGATAACATTAATGCTAAATAATATGTATTTGCTACAGCAATATCAGCTTCTCCAGCTGCTACCGCTAATATTTGAGCTCTATCATTTCCCTTTGGAGCTCTAGCCATATTAGAAACCATTCCTTTTGACCACTCTGCAACTTTACTTTTTCCATTATTCTTAATTAATGAAGCTACAAGTGATTGATTATAAATATTATTTGAAGCTCTTATTACTAATCTACCTTTCCATTTTGGATCAGCTAAATTTTCATAAGTTAATCCCGCTAACTCTGCACCGCTAACTCTTTCCGGAGCAAAATAAACTATTCTTGCTCGTTTTGCTATTCCAACCCATTTAGATGTTCTAAAATTACTTGGAACTGCTGATTTTATAGCATTACTTGTAAGGCCACCTTGTAAGTTAGCCGCAAAAGCTCCTAGTCTTCCTGCATCTGCAGTTATATATAAATCTGCTTTGCTATTAGAACCTTCCTCTATAATTCTTTTTTCTAGAGCTCCTGTTTTTCCAGATATAACGTTTACTTTAATACCTGTTTTAGCAGTAAACTTCTTATAAAGTTGAACATCAGAGTCGTAATGCCTTGCGCTAAATATGTTTACCTCATTCGCTAATGAGCTTCCAATAAACAAAAATAATGCAATAAATGTTGTTATTATTTTATTCATAAACCCTCTTTTAATTGATAATGATTA